>DTVI01000213.1 GCA_012963655.1 Sulfurimonas sp. | reverse complement strand
ACAACACTGAATGCAAAGATTGATAAAAATGAAGAAGTCTCTATTAACTTTAAAGACCTAAGCATTAATGAATTTGTAGATCTTATGTCAAAAATCTTAAAGAAAAATATTCTTTTAACGCAACCTTTAGCTGGAAAGGTTGAATTTTATTCAGCTGCTCCTGTTAAAAAGAGTGATATAACTAATATTTTTATTTCTATATTAGAATCTAAGGGGTTTACTCTTGTTGAAAATGGAGAGTTTTTACAAGTTGTTCGTTCGGCAGAGGCTTCAAAGTATAATTTAAAGGTTGTGAGTACTTGGGGTAAGGCAGGTGATATACAAACTATGATCACTCAAGCTATTCAAGTAAAGGGCGAAAATGTTGATCAAGTGGCTGCAAAAATTCGTCATCTTATTTCTAAGTCGGCAAAGCTTGTAACCTTAAAAGAATCAGGGGTAATGTTACTTTCAGATTATCCTAGAAATGTAGAAACCGTTAAAAAAGTAGTAAGAGAGATTCAAAGACAAAGAAAATTTGAAGTAGTAATTGTTCCCATTACTAACGCTAAAATCACAACAGTTTATCAAGAAATAAAAGAAATTTCAAAAACTATTTTTAATCAAACAGTACCTTCTGAAGTGGTCAAAGTAATGCAAAATACAGATCTTAACTCTCTCGTTCTAGTAGGTAAAGAAAGTAATATAAAAAAATTAGAAAACTATATAAAACGTTTAGATTCTGAGTCTCAAAGTAATTCTGAAGGTGTAAAAATAATCTCTCTAAAAAATTCTGATGCAGCTAATGTTATGAAAACGATAGACCAGATTATTGCTAAAAAAAGTTATCCAGATCCTGCATTAAAGCCTGATGTGTCTTTAAATGAAGAGATTAATTCTATCATCTTAATTGGACCAGAAGTTTCAGTTAAGTCTTTAGTTAAAGTGATTGAAGTGCTTGATAGAGAAAAATACCAAGTTTATGTAAAAGCGCGTATTATGGACTTTTCAAATAAAGATACAGAGACCTTAGGCCTTAAGTATGGTTTAGATGGAGGGGTGGCAAACTCAAGTGGATTATACACTTTAGCAGCAAACTTTGGTGGGACATCAATAGCTCCTGTTAATCAAGCTATATTAACACCGATTGGAGATAGCCTAGGTGATATTTCTGAAGGCTTAGCTATTGGAGCTACTCTAGATTTTTTACAAACGAATGGTGTGTCTAAAACGATTTCAGAGCCATCTATTCTTTGTGTTAATAATATTGAGTCTTCTATTTATGTGGGTAGAACCTTGTCTTTTCAAACAGGTTCTCTTACGAATGGAACAGGAAGTAGTATTGGTGGTAGTACTGCGGCGGTATCAAGTTCTTTTCAACGAGAAGACGTGGGCTTAACCTTAAAGGTTAAACCTCGCATTTCTGGTTCAGATAAGGTTACCTTAGAAGTGTCTGCAATACTTGAAAATGTTACAGGAACAGATGACTTAGGCCAACCTATTACTACTAAACAAGAGGTGACTACACAAATTATTCTAGCTCATGGTGAAACTATTGTTATTGGTGGTCTTTCAAAAGACCAAACACAAACGATTGAAACAAAGGTTCCTTTTTTTGGGGATATTCCTTTAATTGGTGCATTATTTACCCATACAAACGATCAAGTTGATAATCAGTCTATGGCTATTGTTATTACTCCTTATATAGTTACAACAAGTGCCAGCCTTTCTAGACTTCAAAAAGACTTAGGAATACTAGGTAAGATTCAAAAACAATATAATGCTGAAGTTTTTGCTAAGATTGAGAAAGCAGCATCCGAGAGATTAGCCTCACGAGATAAAGATGATGAAGACTTTAAGCCCTTAGAAAAAGAAGCGAAAGAAGCTGTAAAAGAAGAAACAGCTCCAAGTATTAAATCAAAACCTGATGAGGGGATTGAAGCTGTTAATGAGATGGACACACTCTAATGATTCTTAAAGAGTATTATCATGATACAAACCTACCTATGGCAGAGGTAGATGGAATTGACTTTGACATTGCCTTAAAGAACCATCTTCTTTTTACAAAGATTGATGATGCTTTAGTGGTAGCTCTTAGTGAAGCGCGTTTAATTGAAAGTACAAATTACCTCAATAAACTTAGCCTTGACGCGGATGTTATGATTTTAGATGAAGTCTCATATGAAAGACTATATAATAAGTACCTAGAAACAAAGACAGATAGAGAAATTGCGTCTATGAAAGAAGAAACGCATGAAGATGATATTGATGAAGATGAACTTTCTTTAGATGAATTTTTACGTACTTCTTCAGATATCTTAACCTCAGAAGAATCTGCTCCAATCATTAAGTTTGTAAATGCACTTTTTTATCAAGCAGTTAAGAAAAAGGTTTCTGATATACACATAGAAACACGTGAGATGAAAGGTGAAGTTCGTTTCCGTTGTGATGGTGTATTGTATAAGAATGCAGATATGGACAGAAAGGTTATTGACCTTGTTATATCACGTATTAAGGTTATTTCAAACCTTGATATATCTGAAAAACGTTTACCTCAAGATGGACGTACCCAAGTACGAATTGCGGGTGAGAATATTGATATTCGTGTGTCTGTTCTACCAACTTTTTATGGGGAACGTGTTGTTATGCGTATCTTAATGCAAGGTGACCAGATTCCTCCTCTTATAGAACTTGGTTTTAATGAAGTAATGGTTAAACGTTTTGAAAAGGTTTTATCTTCTTCTCATGGAATTATCCTTGTTACTGGACCTACGGGTTCAGGTAAGACAACAACCTTACATTCATTTTTACAGTTTGTGGCTACGCCTGAGCAAAATATTATTACAGTTGAAGATCCTGTGGAATATAAGGCTGCCAATATTAATCAGATACAAGTGAATGAAAAAGTTGGGCTTACCTTCGCTTCAGCACTTCGTTCTATTTTAAGACAAGATCCTGACACCATTATGATAGGGGAAATCCGGGATGAGGAAACTGCACAAATAGCGGTTCGTGCGGCTCTTACGGGTCACCTTGTTTTTTCAACACTTCACACAAATTCAGCTGCCGCGACACTAACACGACTTTCTGATATGGGAATTGAATCTTTTTTAATTTCTTCGTCTTTATTAGGTGTTTTAGCCCAACGTTTAGTAAGAAAGCTTTGTTCTTCTTGTAAGCAAGAAGATGAAACAGGAGAAAAGTACCTTAAGGAATATAACTTACCTGATAATACGGTTCTTTATAAGCCTTTAGGATGTAATAAATGTGGGTACAGTGGATATAGTGGACGTGAAGCCTTAGGTGAACTTCTTATTATGGATGATGGTTTACGTCAGCTTCTTAAAACAACAACGAATGAAATTGATATTCGAAAATACAGTATTGAAGCGGGTTTAGAAACTATCCCTATGCAATTGCGTGAAATCCTTCTTGATGGGGAAACATCTTTAGATGAAGCCATTAGAATTGGGCTTCACGAGAGCAAGTAAATATATGAAAAATGAAGACCTAAGGCTAGACTATGATGAAGAAAATACAAGGTCTTCATTTGTGCCACTGTGTCAGATACTTAATCGCAAGGCCTTTACTCTCATTGAAGTAATGGTAGCGTCTATCTTAATCTCTCTTGTAGGACTTGCTCTTTTACAAATGCATCAAAACAGCACAAACATGTCGTATAAAATGCAAAGCAAGTTTAAATACTCAGATTGGGTATTAATGCCAGTCTTTGAAACTAAACTAGAAAAGGCTAAAAAAAATACAAACTTTGATTCCATTATGAAAGGATTCAAGGTTGATAAACGTGAGATTCGTAAGGGCTTAGATAAAAAAGTCAGTATTAGTGCTACTCTTATTGAACGTATTGATATGGCAGATATGGCAAGTGAGATAGCGGAAGAAACAGGGGCCATTATCCCAAGCTTTGATGGACTTCGTTTAGAAGTATATAAGCAAGATATTAGCCTTGAGAAGGAAACATATTCTGTTTATAGGGTGATTAAGCCATGAGAAAAGCTTTTACCCTTGTTGAATTAATGATATCTATTGTACTACTCTCAATTATTGTGACTTTTTTATATCAAAGCGTAGCACAACTTCAAATCTCTAACCTACAGTTTATGAGAAAAACGGATGCCTTGTCAAAAAGAGAGCAGGTTTTAAAACTGCTTTATAATGACTTTATTAATGTAAAGAAGGTTCAATGGCAGGAAAAGGGAAGAAATGAAGATATTGTCTTAATAAACACGAATAATAGTTTTCATAATATGAGTGAACCCTTTGTCTTATATAAGGTTTATAAAGATGACTCTATTTTAAAACGCATTGAAAGTCCGGTGGAAAAGATAGATTTTAATACAAATACATTTAAATTTAATGATGTCTTAGACCAGGTAGAGTTTTTTAAAGTATATTCTAATAACGGACATTATCTGATTTACATCAAGGCAAATGGTATGGAAGATATTTATCTTGATATCTTACCCCCTCTTATTCTAAGTCCAACTGCGGATAGTAATTCTACTAAGGGGGCTTCCTCATGAAAAGACGCGCTTTTTCTCTTATGGAACTTATGTTAGTAGTTGTCATTATTGGGGTGGTATATGCCATGGCCTTATCCTCACTTAAACCACCTGAAAAAAAGGAATTAGAAGCCTTTAGTTTATTAACCTTACCCAAGTATTTACGAGAAAACTTTGCCTTGCAAGACGCAAAAATTGTGTGTTTCGAGCCTTGTGGTAGATGTAGTGTTTTAGTAGATGGTGATTGGCAAGATGATGAGATAGAACTTTTTGATTCTTCAGGTGCAAGTTCTTTTAGTATAGATATAGAAGGGTTTGCTAAGACAAGTGAATTTGCACCTCATGATTATGAAGATGGGTATAAACAAGCCTGTTTTATTTTACATAAAAAATCTAATGATTCTATTGACCCCATTATCTTAGAAGAAAATGGACGTTTTATTTATTATAAGGCAGCATATGAAAAGGTTCAATCTTATGAAACCTTATCTGCTATTCAAACAGCTTATCAAAAAGAAACAAATATTATAAGGACACAACAGTGATTTTTAAATATAAGGGTTTTAATAACCAAGGTAAAAAAGAAAAAGGCACTATAGAAGCGGCCTCTCTTGAAGAAGTGAAACTAAAATTAAAATCTCGTTCTATCTTGTATGAAAGTATTAAAGAAGAAAGACCTTCTATTCTTAGAAGTTTTCAAAAGAGACGAGCAAGTGTGATACCTAATAAGGTCTTAATCAATCTTTCACGGGAGATAGCCGCTTATATACGCTCTGGTATGACTATTGTAAGTACAACAAAGTTATTGTCTAATCAATATAAAAATGATAAAAAAACGAGTCTTTTTCTATCTTCAGTGGGTACATACTTAGATGAAGGCAAGAGTTTTCATGCTGCCCTTGATACTCAAGAAGTGTATACCCTTCCTCACTTTTACAAACAGTCTGTGAAGGTGTCTGAAGAACGTGGGGTGATGGAAGAGGTTTTAGTTGAACTCGCGCGTTTTATGAAAGAGCAAGAACGTTTAAATAAAGAAGTTGGTTCTGCTCTTTTTTACCCAGGTTTTATGATCTTAGTAGCCCTTGGTGCGATTTCTTTTATGTTTGCAGTTGTTGTACCTCGTATCACAGATATTTTTAAACAGATGAAGCAAGACCTTCCTCCTATTACAGATATTGTCATTGGTATTGGTGATTTTATGGGAGAAAATTTTCAGCTTATAGGCATAATCTTAGTAATTATTGTTTTGATATTTACTTATCTAATGAAAAATGTTCCTGCTTTTAAATTTGGCTTTGATACATTAGCCTTAAAAGTACCTCTTTTTGGAGAAATTATACAAAAAAGTGAACTAGGAAGATTCGCCTATATGAACGCCTTATTAATACGTTCAGGTGTACCAATGGTCCAATCGATTAATCTTTCTTCTCAGATTTTAAAGAACTCTGTCATATCAGGTATCTTACAAAAAGCTGCTAAGAAAGTGGTTGAAGGGTCACGTCTTTCTGTTGCCTTGGCTCCAAATGAGGATATCATAGGTATTGGTTTTATTCAGTCTATTGCACTTGGTGAAGAAACATCTAATGTTCCTGATGTTTTAAGTAACGTTGCAGAGCTATACTTTGAAGATAATAAGGACAAGATTGGTATCTTATTATCTTTGATGGAACCTATGTTAATGCTTATGGTAGGTGGTGTTATTGGAGCAATTGTTATAGCTATGCTTCTTCCTATATTTTCTATGAATGTAGGTTAAAGTGAATCGCAATGCCATTGCCTTAATGCTGACACTTTTTATGCTTATTGCTATGAGTGGAGCATTAAGTATTACACTTGCCTTATTTCAGAAGAACTTTAAGGTGCATGGGCAAAATAAATTTAGAAGTCAATCTGCTATTTTGATAGTTGATGGTGTAAATCTTATGTATTCTTTAGTTAAAGATATTCAAGACTCGCCAGAAGCCTTTGATCTTTTGTTACAAAGTGCTCAAGAACTTCCCTTACGTATAGGTAACATTGAGATGGTTCTTCGTGTGCACCCCCATAATGCAAGATTTAACCTGAATTTATATAATAGAGAAAAACATTATGAAAAACTTTATGCCTACTTATTAGAATATGAGGTGCAAAGACCTAGTTATATCTTAGAAATGATTGAAG
>DTVI01000212.1 GCA_012963655.1 Sulfurimonas sp. | reverse complement strand
CTAAGTTATTTGTAATACTTAAGCCTAATCTTCTTTTGATATATCATAAGGAATGTTTAGAATGAAGGAGCTCCCATTTTTGTATTCAAGGTCCAGATGTATACTTCCCCCAAGTGCGCTTGTAACTAAGTTATTTGTAATACTTAAGCCTAAACCTGTTCCCCCTTCGTTTCTTTTAGAAGTTACAAAGGGTTCAAATATTTTTTCATGCATGTTTTTACTTACCCCTTTCCCATTATCGCTAATAATGATATATACTTCATTTTTATCTGCCAGTGTTTTGATAATAACCTTCCCCTTATCCTCAATATCAAAGGCATGAAAGAGTGTGTTTTGTAAGAGATTAACAATAACTTGGGACAAGGCACCTGGATTAGAATACATTAATAAATCTTTTTTACAAAGGTCTAGACTAAGCTCAACAGGTCTATGTTTAAACTCATTCTCGATAGTAGAAACAATTTCTTTAATATACTCATTTAATTCAAAATTTCGCGTATTTTCTGAGATTTGGTCCACCGATACCTGCTTAAAGTTTTTTACTAACTCCGCGGCTCTTTGAAGGTTTTTCATAAGAATCACATCAGCTTCTTCAAAAGACTCTAAGGCTTCATCTAAGACATTTTTAGACAGAGTGTTATTCTTTACCAAGGCCTTAATTTCTTTTATTTTTTGTTCAAAAATAGAAGCCGCTGTTATGGATATTCCTAATGGGGTGTTAACCTCATGTGCTACACCCGCTACCAAATTCCCTAAGGCAGACATCTTTTCAGACTCTATAAGTTGACCTTGAGTAAGTTTTAAAAACTCTTTATTTTTTCTTAGCGCATGTTTTAACTTTACCTCACTCACTTCTAAAGAATTTCGATGTTTTAATTCGCTATCCACAAAATAATAAAACAACATATAAATAATAATAGATACCCACGTAATATTCATAGCAAAAAATAAAAGACTAATATGGTGTGGTACTTCCACTTTTATAAATATGTCTGTCCCATCAAAAACAGCACTAGTCACAACTAATATTAAATAAAGCAAGAACCATCTCAAGGTAGCCTTTCCATGATCAAAAGCAAATCCAGCCAAAATAGACAAGATAGACCACCAAACCACCCCACCACTAGCAACAAAACCACCAATGGCGAACTGAAAGAGAAAAGGCAGGAGTAAAGAGATGAGAATTTGTATGGATTTAACAAGTTTGAAGTTTTTAGAATAATATAAATAAGTAAAATTCACAGAAGTAATGAGGGCATATGTAAAGGGAATAATAGACTGTACTTCTAGTCTATAAAAAAAGCAGATACTCCCCCAAAGGATACCACCAACACTCATAAGTAAACCCATATAAATCAAAAAACTATGTTCTAGTTTCTCATCTTTATTATTATCTGGCGTATCACCAAGTGTATTTAAAAATGTAATTAAGCTATTTATTCTTGTCATCTCATTAAACCCTTAAACCCATAATCATATTAAACATTAAATATTCACTATTCACTATTATACATTTCACCTTCTAAATTTATGCTAAAATTCAAAAGTGATGAATAAATTTATAGATTTTTAGGTTTCATACAAAACAGACTTGGAAAAACTTTCCTAAAAATCACCCCATTTTTAATATATCATTT
>DTVI01000211.1 GCA_012963655.1 Sulfurimonas sp. | reverse complement strand
GTGGGATAGGCAAAGGTCGTGCTTTGGGCTGTGGAGAAGTGAAAATTGGGAAGAGTGGGTAGAAAAAACGAAAAAGCGTAATCCCATGGGCCGAACCACAAAGCCACGCGACGTTGCTAATGTTGTGCAACTTATGCTTCAACCAGGTGCTGATTTCATCAACTGTTCCATCGTTTACACAGATGGAGGGGAGCACCGATCTGGCACATTCGTGTGATGTAGGACGTGTTTTATTTCTAACTCTCTGAAATTTCGTCAACTGTCATTGTGGATCGTTGCGGGACTTCTCACTTTTGTTGCGTGTTCAAAAAAGAACCCTACGGGAAGCAATCCGTCTGTTTCTGTTTTCTCTCTGGAGGACCTAAACCCTAATTCACCAACCTACCAGCAGTTCATAGGTCCTTCCACTTATGAGGGGAAAGTCTCTGGCTACTATTTTGGGGACCAGGGGTGAGGTACCTGCCGACACCGGTTCGGTGTCCTGAATGACCTTTTACTGGAGCTCCACTCCGAAGGGATAACTGATGTTCATATCCTGGGCATCAACGGCATCGATTATGAAAATAAATCGCTTGGGGGCATGATTAGCGGAAGGATATTGCCTTGGGTCCAGGACAATGCAGATCAGCGGGTGTGGGAATCGTGGGAGGTGATCATACGTGATTTATTTGTCCTGGACAGAGATGGGAATGTTGTGGAGGTGGTGAACCTTACCTCATTCAATCCTGACCCATCAGAGAATGATGGTGATAACTACCTCACCATAAAGAATTTATTGTTAGAAGCGAGAGGCCAGTAATCTTGCAGGTTATTGAGTTCCTCCAAGATCTGGACCATCCGGCTGTTTATTACCTTATGCGGTTTGCCTCTTTGCTGGGTGATGATATCTTCTATGTTGTTTTCTTTCCTACCATTTTCTGGTTCTGGAAAAGATTCAGCGCCATCAGGCTTACAGTTCTTCTTTGTACCAGTATCTATATCAATTTTGTTCTGAAGGAGGTATTTCAGTTTCCTCGTCCAGAAAATGTGGGTTTTATTGAAGCTGATGGGTTTGCTTTCCCAAGCGGGCATGCCCAGCATGCCGTGGTGGTATGGGGATACCTAGCATGGGCTTTGAGAAAACACTACGCAATTGCCGGTCTTACGGTTTTTTTCATTGGCCTATCTCGCCTTTATCTGGGTGTACACTGGCCTGGTGATGTGGCAGGGGGTTGGACAATCGGTGCCATATTGCTCATGTTTTTCATATTTTTGAATGGGAGAATGGAACGGAGTCAGCTTTCTTTTTCGGCGCTGCCCGCGACGGGAATTTTACTGGTGTTGACGCTCTGGTTTGGTCTTTTCTTTTCGGTTACTTATTCCGGAATAGTTATGGGTGTTCTGTTCGGGTTGGTGGCCGGTGCCACCGCTGCAGGCTATGTGAATATTCCATCCTTTTCCCGCTCCACGATTGCCGGGGCAGTGGTGGTGACAATCGGTGCCGCCGGACTCTATGGAATCTATCGTATTGCACCGCCACTGACTGCCAATGGAGAAGGGGCTCTGTTTATTACCTTAGCGATTATCGGAGTCTGGATCAGCCTCGGCGCACCATGGCTTTCCGGAATAAGTAACCGAAAAGAAAAGACCAAACCAGAG
>DTVI01000210.1 GCA_012963655.1 Sulfurimonas sp. | reverse complement strand
AATCTTTTTTATGAGTATAATCCAAGACTATCTCGCTTAAAAATTACATCTCTTGAAGAATAGGTTCGCATTTGTGTTACATTAATATAGTCTATATTAAATGAACGTGTTTGGATGTATGAAATTTTTAAGCGAGATAGTCTTGGATTATACTCATAAAAAAGATTATGCTCGTGTAGAAGAAGTTGAAGTACCTCATCCAGGGTAAAATCTTCTATATATAAAACACCTAATTCTCTTTTCAACTTTACCTTCGTTAAATGATCTGAATATAAAAGAGTAATATGACAAGATGAGGCCAAGTCATTAATTATATTTTGTAAGATTATAGGCTTAGAAGAGTTTGGTTCTATACTAAGTGTAAATAGCTTTTCATTACATTTACTAGCGTGAGCTTGCATCCCTATAAATGCACTTAAAAATAAGGAAATGATAAAGTATCTTTGTATTAACATCATTTGAGATCCTTTTCATATATTTTAAACATTTTTTTATGTTTAGGTAAGCGCAAAATTTTTGTCTTTGTGCCTTTACGCAAATACACTGAATTACTTGTTATTTTTATAAGCTTTCCCTCAGAAGAGTATTCACCTAGCTTATGCCATTTCCCTGCAAAAAAAGCCTTCGAATTCATAATGGCAGATAAGTGTACAGGACTAGAAACACGAAGATAAGGACCCTGTTTTGATTTTTTCTTTAAAAGAGGCTTGGCTCTTTTAAAAGGGTCATACTTAGGTATTTTTAATTCTGTTCTTTGTTTAGTATCTAAAAGTTCATCTATGGTTTTTTCAATAGGCGCTGCTAAAAGCATACCTGAAAGAGCTAAAAATACAATATGTTTCATATACTTATCCCATATCCCGTTATCATAATAACAAAACTGGGTGTTTTATTGGCTTGCTCTAGGCCAAAGTGAATATTTTTCACTTCAATTAAAGCTTCTTGTGACTCTATGAAACGTAAAAGTTTTAATACTGAACGAAAAGTAGCATTCCCTTCTATACGTATTGTCCCTTTTTGCTTGATATAAGCCTTATAGTCTTTTTCTTCATTATCGATAAGAATTTTTTCAATCTTAACACCTAGACGAACTGATTCTTTTAAGAGCCTGTCTAAAATATCAGCAAGTCCCTTAGCATCCGAACTTAGATAATCCATTCTTTCTAGCTTAACTTTAAGCTTTGTTTCTTTATACATAGCCTCTTCATACTGACTATCTAAAAACAAAATCTTTTTTTGCTTGTTTGAAATTTTACTTTGATATAAACTTAGTTGATTTTTTTCAAGACTCTTTTCTAAACTAGATACTTTTTTTTCTTTTGCTTCAGCTTCTTCTTGTAAGCCTACACCAATAAAATAATAACTAAAGGCAATAAAGCCTAAGAAGAAAGATGCATAAACCATCTTTCTATTGTTTTTTGGCATAATGTCAAGATATAAGTCAATTTCTATTAATTTTTCTTTTAAACTCATCTGTACACTTCTATCTTACTTTCGTAAATATTATTGTCTAAATAGATTTCTTGGGTTGTAGCTTCTTTATAACCACTTTTCATCCATGCCTTCATGAATTTTGCAATCTTATCGCGAGAATGATAATCTGTAATAACATGAATTTCCATCCTTTGTGTACTATTTTGATCAAGTGATAAGGTTGATAACTTATACGTATTAAGTATGTCTAAGGCGTCATACATCATCTTCTGACGAATATTACGTGTGTTCATAAGAAGAGGCAAGGTATTAAGAGTGATTGAATAGACCTTGTTTTTATCTTTTACGGTTTCAAGTTTAAGCTGACTTCTATCAACCTCTTCCCTTAAGGCCTTCAGCTTTGTACCTAAGACCTCCGTTTGGGCTTCTATACTCTTTAACTTCATTTCTAAGACCTGTATTTTATCTGTATACATTTCACCTTGTAGATAAAAATAACTAGGATGAATAAATCCAAGTAAAAGAGCTGCCGTACTTGTAGCGATAAGATGACCTGAATGACGTTTAAACCAAGGTTCTTGACGTTCATACGGACTAAGGTTTAGTGTATTCTCAAGCAAGCCATTGGCCGAAAGATAAATATACATAGCCTTAATAAACTTATGCGAATCTTCAGCTTCTTGTTCCTTGTAAACAAGGGTTGACATCTCTAGATTCTCTATGCCATAGGCTTCAAAAATAGATTTTAAGCCATTTAGGTCTTTACCTTCAAAGTCTATAAAAACTCTGTGAATACCTTCAATACCAAAAAGCCCACGTTTATGATTAATGGCATGCACAATTTTTTCAACCTGCTTAGAGAAAAGAGCTTCTAATTGTGAGATAAAAATTTTATCTTCATCAGGACAAGTCTCATCTTCTAATCCATATCTTTGTAAGAGGGACTTACATCTTTGCTCATCTAAACCAATTTCTTTGGCCAATTCTTTAATACTTAAAATTCGTCTGTGCGCTATATAAGTACCATTATGAAATAAAACGGCATAAGATTCTTCTTGACCTAAATAATAAAAAAGGTCGGTCTTTGCTTCAATCTTGTTATGTACATAAAAACTCGTATATGTAATGAAAGATGGAACAATCCAATCAATCACCTTAGTTTTTTTAACAATATCAGCACAATATTCTTCAAGTTGATCATGAGAGACGGCGAAGGCTTCAACAAGGACAGAATTCTCAAATTCCAAGGAATGATTAAAAGAAGCTACCTCATAATCAATGTCAGACTTTAGACCACCTTCCTCATACATCTTAACTTCGGTTTGAATTTCTAATTCTTGAGTACTTAGGTTTGTAGGAAATTTAAAACTTCCAACTTGTAATTTAGACAAAGAGATAGATGCCCCACATTTATGCTTCTTTACAGCTGCATAATCACAAGGAGTAAAAACATCCCCATCAAAAAGCCAGGCCTTATTTTCTTCAAGATACACAATAGGTTTAGGGTTCAATCCGTCTCTCCTTACTTAATTACATTTTATTATAGCCAAACCACTAAGACTTAAAATTAATATGTCCTTTGTTTGTCCATTATAACTTAGTGTAATCACTTTTGTGTCACTTCTAAGTGTTGCTAAGGTAAAATCGGCATCATGGGGTCTTCCTTTAGCATCAAAGCATAAAGTGCCTTCATCAAAAGAATCTACATGAAGTTTATAAGACACTTTTCCATCAACCGCGCTATCTTCAAGTGAGATTGTTTCAAGGTTTATACAGCCATTATTATAATCAACTGGAGCCAGGTTCGATCCAAAAACCTTATGCTCAAAACCTATTGCCTTATATTGAGCCTGCTTAATCTTAGCAACAATAAAATCTGCATCTGCTGATAAGTAGTCTGACTTAAAACTTGTACTTGCAACACCCGCTAAGACACCTATAATGACAATTACAAAGATTAACTCTACTAAGGTATATGCTTTTCTCATGGTCTTTGTAAGGTCCTTCGTAAAATTCTTGATATTACATTTCCATCTATAGTAGCTAGAGCTTCAATCTCTATCATAACCATTCCATGTGTTTCTTCAGACTCAATATTTATAATCATAGCAGAGCAGTTAACATTATTGATTCCAAACTCTGGAACACCCGAGAGAAGATAATACTTAGTTACTTCAACATTAGCTGAATAAATAACTTTCCGTTTTTCTACCGTAGGAGGAGAATAATCATTACTTATACAGTTCGTTTTATCTCTTAGGCTAATTTCAAGTAAGGTCATTTCAACAACAGAATTTAAATATAATTCTAGCTGTTGCCTTACATAAGTATCTGCTGTATGTTCTGCGGCTATACGCGAATACTTTAAAACAACCATCATAAGACCTGAGATAATTAAAATAATCATAATAGCCTGCCATAGCCCAAAGCCTTTTTTTGAAATTTTCATCTAGAATACAGCCTTCTGCTTAGAAACATGAACACCACAGGTTCTTCCTCTAATAGTTTGGTCCATATCTATACTTAGTCTTATAATACCATTTACTTCTTGAGCAGAAAAGGCTGTAACATCTTGAGCCAAGACGGTTGCCTTACCTGCAGTTGTACCGGACCCTGTATCCCCACAATAAGTCTCACCAGAATAAGGTTGATAATCATAAAACAGGAACAAGGTATTTGCACTTGTACTTACGTTTAAGTCTGTAATACAGCCTGCGGCTAAATTTACATTTACACCTCTAGCCACTGAATAAGCTGTTTGCGTAAGGTAATACTTTTCATATATAAAAGAAGGTTTCACACTATCATCAATCACAATCATATTAGTCCCTACACTTACATCAAAGCTTAGATTACTGTTTACACCATGCCAACCAAAGGCACCCGAACACGCTTGAATCTCTTCACTTCCAGCATCAAAGGCACCTGCAAAAACCAGATTAATATCTGGATTTACTAAGATATTTGTATTGGGGCTTGAGAGTGTAAAGCTTGACTTATCACTTGCATTCATATCCACAAACCCATCATAATCCCCTCTTAAAAGTTCATCATCCATACTCCCTAACCATTCTAAAACAGGACGAGCTGTACTTAAGTCATTAAGAGGTTCACAAACGCCCCCTGGTGTATAGCCAATGACAGAATTTGGTATACGGTTATATAAAAATATACTCAACTGATCTAAGACAACCTGAGACTGTAAGGAGAGGTTTGTTAAGGCCTTGGCCTGAGCTGAACGTATATAAATCATCTCTATAGCCTTAAAGGTGCCTGCTGATAAAATTCCCATAACAACAAGAACAAATATAATTTCAACTAGGGTAAAAGCCTTTCTCATTACCAAGCCCGCTTGTTAATTTGAATATGGCCAAGATTAGCTGAATAATAAAAAAAGTCTGAACAAAGCACCGTTTTTGAGCTAGCCTTAACCCCTACAACAACTTTTTTTAACTCATTTGTTCCTGCACTAGGATTTATAACTTTATCGGCATAATTTACACTGACATCTAAGTCATACTGAACACGTCCATTAAGGGTGGAACTTGTATATCCATCATAATCATCTATATCTGAATACAAGCCCGTACTTCCAAAATCTCCCTTAACTGTCCCACTAGAATTTGAGTTTAAACAATTACGTGAACCTAAAAATCCCCCAACTCTATAATTAGAACAGGTATTTGCGTCTGTATCCAAAATCTTTCCTTCGCTTAACACTGTATTTGAGTCCCAAGGTAAGCGCACAACATTTCCCATTAAGGCAAGAGCAGCAAAAAGTCCATCTTCTTTAATAGATATTTCCATAGTCTTAGTCGTAGCGAACATAAGCCTTGGAACCACAGTAAAAACTATGGCAATGATAACAATAGAAAAAATCAATTCAACAAGGGTAAAGGCATTTTTATTTGTCATCTAAATAACTTAACTCCCCTTTGAATATAATCACTTCTATTTTCATCTGGAACAACTGTACCACTAAAGTCCCCTGATTCTACCTTTAAACCAATGTTTTTTGGCACTAAAGAAAACTTTAGACAAGGGTGCATTGTACAATCTGTACCGGCTGTATCAGCATAAGCTGAACCAAAGTTAGAAGGTACATACCAAAGCCATTCTTGAGTTTTTAGATGAATAGTTGCCTTAGACCTTGAAGCCGTATTTATACTAAGGTTTTCATATCCAGAAGACACAGGGTTATAAGAAAAACTAAATTCACTCAAACTATCATTAATAAGACTAGAACTTGAAGCTACCGCTTCTATGATATAACCTTCGTTTGCATCATCATGTTTATGATTTATAAACCAGAATAAGGTTCTTTGTTTCATGTCTTGAGTAAAACTACTACCTGTACTATCATAAACCTCATATAATGCAGTAGTATTAGAAGCTAAGGTTGTTGTTATGATGTCACTTGGAAGTAAACGACCATAATAAAAGCTGACATTATTATCTGAACTTGTACTTTCATCTCCTATAACACTTGGATAAAGCTTGTCTTGTACACTTAAAGAAAAAAGACTTTCATCTCCTTCTACTGAAAAAGGATTAATTGGATTTGAAAAGTCCCTCTCATAATTAAAACCAAGATCAGCATATTTATAAGTAGCCACACCCTTAGTAAATAAAAGCCCAATATCTGAAGTGTTTTGCTCAACCAAGTCTACATATTTTGTAGCAGCAGAATGTTTAATAGGAAAAGTTACTAAGGGAATAAGTTTTACATCATTAGCATATAAGAGGCTGGAAGGACTTGTATAATTAAGTAAGGTGTCATTATTTTTTCCCTGAGCAGTTAATGTAAAACTTAGATTTTTCATCCAAGCAGACATTAAAACACTAGCAGAAAGATTAGAAAGATAGCTAAAACCTGTATTCGCATTATTTTCTAACACAGGTCTATCTAAACTTACTAAAAAATGATCAGGAATAAAAAGTCGTTTACATTCAGCATGAATGATTCTATTGCTTTCAGGCGTATCATCTGCATCAACATTAGCCCAGACACTATCATTTAAATCAATACCAATATCACCAACATCTGAAAAGCTCAGATTAACATCTGTCACACTTCCATCTATAAAGTTCAATCCACTCAAACTTAGACTTCCATTCATACTTATATTTAAGTCTCCATTACGCATATACTTATTAGAAGACACTGTGATAGAAGAGCTTGTATAGCCTAAGCTTGCGGTTGTTAGATTTAAGGGTGTTGCCTTAAAACTACTTGAATAGATAGCTTGAGACACTAGTGTTGAAGCAG
>DTVI01000209.1 GCA_012963655.1 Sulfurimonas sp. | reverse complement strand
ACTTTATTGTTATAGTTTTTATTGACTTAGTCGTTGTATCTCAACATAATAACCATCAGTTGTAGTCTTATATGTATTGTATTTAATCCAACCAGAAATTTTGTTTGTTTTTTGATCTAAAGATAAACCATATGATTCTAGCATCCAAGTATTTAAAAATCCATCTTTGGTAAGTCCATTGATTTTTGCTTTACATTCATATCGTCCAACTTTATTATAATCCCATATAACAATGTTAGAGGTGTCTATTGTAAAACTAGATTCTTTTCTTATTTGATTATTAAGAATTTGTTCGGTTAATGATATTATTTCTGGGCTATCACACTTCATACCACTTTTACCTACTGTATTATCAAGTATATCGCAAGCACTAAATGTCAATCCAATTGCACATAACAATAAAATAGCAGAAAATGTTTTTTTCATCAGTATCCTTTTCTTTTTAATCCATTATTACTTTGTAAGGTCTGTTCCGAACCACGTTTTTGTTATCTTTTTATGTATGTGAATGTTTGTCGTGAGGGAATAGTTCTCCCGATAAGGAAAACTATTGGCTCCTAGTTCTTGTCATCTTTTAATTTAAACTCATTACTTAAAGGAGTCATATACATCATACATATCAAAATACCATCTATTATCAATGAGAGATCATTAAATATAGCTTCTAAAGGATTCATGATAATAGGTCCATCTATATAATAATAGGGCAAAAATATAATCGTAAATAGTACATATGAATGTCGTGCCCAGTTTTTGAACTTCCACACTCCAATTATTACGGCTATAGCAAATATTCCTATTATGATAGTGAAAATATCTAGAATACCAAAAGCGCTTGAATAAAATTCATTGTCAATTTTGCTTATATAATCTTGTAAAACACTTGGTAGTGTATGAACTAATATTATTCCTACTGCAGTACTTAATATGGACATTGTAAGAAGAGCTAATAATAATATTTTAAATTGTTTTGTAAGTTGCACGTATTTTATCCTTATATATATATGTCAGCTGGAAGCTAACGTTCATGGTGAGCGTTAATTTCCCCGTAGAGTAAATTATTGCGTTCCTCGTATTTTTTATGAAATATTACATATCTCCATAACAATTTGAACCACAAGTATGGAATTCAATGTGTTGGTCTGTTCTGTATAGTATTGCATTTCTACCTTTCCCAACAACAGTTAATTTAGTTTTATAGCGTGACCTAATCCATAATGTGGAGTTTTAAGTTTTATAGTATATCTTATTAAGGAAGAATCAGGGATTGAAAATATTGCAACAGTAACTTTTTCTCTACCACCTATAAATATAGCTAAAGATTCTAAATCAAGATCTGATTCTAGAGTTAATTTGAAAAAGTACTGGAATATATATTTTGGGGTAATATCTAAGGTAAAGTTCCCCTCAATAAAGTCGCTAGAACCATATAGGTTTTCTATTGCATCTTTAATGTTGGTAGCTTCCCAAACCTTTGGTTTAGTATTCCAATAATTAATTGTTGTATCACTTATTATGGATTGAGTTTTCTGTTGCGTATGAGGGAAACATTTTTTTTTCTTTATCTCAAAAGAGAATTCTTTTTGCGTGCCTTTATTATTAGTAAGCATATATGTAATTGAATTACTCTTATACTTATCTTTA
>DTVI01000208.1 GCA_012963655.1 Sulfurimonas sp. | reverse complement strand
TAATTCAGAATATGTCACTTCTTGATGCTTATTTGAAGCTTGAGAAGCTGAACCACCTAAGGCTGAGTTCTCATTTCCAATTAGTGCCTTAAACACTAAGATTATAACCACTGAAAATATGGCAAAGGTTAATAGCGGGTTTTGATTAAAAAAATTGTTATTTTTATCGTCTTTTGGTTCTTTCATTATTTCTCCATAACTAAACTAATCCATTCTCCATCAACTATGCGTTCAACACAGGTCATATCAGAGAACTTCTTTTGTACTTTTTCTTCATATTTATCTAATATCCCCGAAAGGATAAGCTTGTTTTTTGTTGCTTTTTTAAGATCTTTAGCAATAAAAATTAAAACATCAGCTACTATATTGGCAATAACTAAATCATAGGTCTTATCTGTAGAAGTAATAGAACCTTCCCACATCTCTCTATAAGTTGCCTCATTTAATGCAAAATTGTCTTTTGAATTATCAACAGAAATGATATCAGTATCACATAAGTCAACCACTGCGCCTAATTTAGAAGCGGCAAGAGCTAAGATACCTGAACCACAACCAACATCAACTACTTCCATTCCCGGTTTCACATGAGTAGAAACTGCTTTTAAACAGGAGGCTGTTGTAGGGTGATGCCCTGTACCAAAAGCTAAGGCAGGATCAATTTTGATGTTTTCAAGAGTTTTTGAAGCTTCACTCCAGGTAGGGTGAATATAAAATTTTCCCACAGCAATAGGTTTAATACCTTCTTGATATTTAGCAATCCAATCTTCATTTTTTTGCTCACTAATACTTGTCTCAACTGAAATAGTTTCATTTAAGGCTTCACTTAGTGCAAGAGAAAATTGTTCAAGTCCCCAAGAAAGTGTTTCAAGTTCATCTTCATTTCGTACGATAAAACCTGTTGATGTTTCTTCAAAACCAACATCTACAGCTGAAGCTAAGAAATCACAAAAGTGTTCTAAATGCCCAGATGGCTTTATAACTAACTCATTATATGTTTCTTGCACTATCCCTCGATGCCCATTACAGCACCAAGCTTTTCTTTAAGAACCTGTGGGGTAAAGGGTTTAACAATATAATTGTTTACACCTGCTTTTAAGGCCGTTATAACCTCAGCCTTACCACCTTCAGTTGTTACCATTATGATAGGAAGATCTCTAAATCTATCATCAGCACGTACTTTTTTAACCAATTCCAGGCCATTCATCTCAGGCATATTCCAGTCAGTAATTAACATACCTGTATCTGGGTTTGCATCTAAAACTGCCCAACCTTGGACACCGTCTTCGCCTTCTAAAATATCCTTATAGCCTAAACGCGCTAGAGTATTTTTAATAATACGACGCATTGTTGAACTATCATCTACTACAATTAATTTCAATGTGTATCCTTGCAAGATTTTAAATTGTTACCTATATAATAACTTATTCTACTTTGAGCGAACTTTAAAAACCTTTTTAAGGTCAATAGTTCCTTCATAAAACGCTTTTCCGATGATTACTCCTGAAACATTTCCCGATTTTTCGAGTGCTTCAAGGTCTGATTCATCACGTACACCGCCACTTGCGATAGTTGGGAGACCAGATGCATCTGCTATTTGTGAAGTGAATTCTACATTAACTCCGCTTAAGGTTCCATCTCTTCCCACATCCGTACAAAT
>DTVI01000207.1 GCA_012963655.1 Sulfurimonas sp. | reverse complement strand
GGGCAGATGATTCGCTTGTCTTAAATGAACTAAAATCACACTTTAAGCCTGAATTTTTAAATAGACTTGATGACATGGTTGTATTTAATCCTTTAGGCCTGGAGCAAATTAAGGGTATTGTAGATATATTTTTTGCTCAAATACAGAAAAAAGTATTTGAACGTAACATAAGTTTAAGTCTAAGCGAAGATGCTAAGTCTTATATCTCAAAGGCCGGGTTTGATCCTGTATATGGAGCAAGACCTCTTAAAAGAGCTCTTTATGAAATGGTTGAAGACAAGCTAGCTGACCTTATTTTGTCAGGTGAGATAGAAGAAGGTTCGACGATAGAATTTTGTGTAGTAGATAATAAATTTACAGTGAATATTTCTTGATACACAATTTACTTACGAATCTTTAGTATAATAAAACCATGAAATTATTAATTATATTATTTACCCTGACTTTAGCACTTTTAGCTTGTACAGGTGATTGTCTCACCTGTCATCCTAATCTTGTTCCTAGCATTAATGAAGACACACGACATAAGCCGATGTTGACCTGTATAGAGTGTCATTCGGCTAACCCTAATTCTATGGCAGATTGTGGTTCTGACTGTTTTGCCTGTCATCCAATGAGTAAAATTAATGGCTTAGGTATTAAAGAACATGATGTTATTCAAGGCTGTAGAGATTGTCATGTAAAGATGAAGGAAGAACTATTTGGTATTCCTACTAAGGGACAGTCAACGCTAAAGGATGCTTTGTTCCAGTTAGATTAAGGTCTGATTAATATAGGTGAGCATCCTTAGATATAAATGCTTTTCAATAAAAGACTCTTATTCTCATTTACTAGATAGCTGATTTTGTCTTTAATACTTTCAAATATCTCTTTATTTAAATCTTTTATATCCCCAGAAATATATAAAGAACTTACGAGAAATGAAGCTAATACTACACTTTTTAAAACTCTCATATCTACCCTTTATATATTAATATAACTAATAGTATGAAATTTCTTCTTGCTTTCAAGTTCAAATTCAGAGTTATTTATCTTATGCTATTTTAAACTTTAACAAAAAAAGACGATATACTCTTAATAAACTTTAAGGAGTATATTATGAATGTAAATACAGCCTTATCTGCTTATTCTCAGCACTCACTTTCTATTGATATAAGAACCAGTAGTGGTGACCTTATTGAATTTGATTTTAATAATGAGAAGTCTTTAAACTACAACTCAAATGAAGATGGAAAGTCTTTCTCATTTTCTTCTTTAGAAAATTTCTCTTATTCTTATGAAGGAAATGGTATTGATGCTCAAGATAGAAAAGAGATAGATGCCTTTTTAAAAATTGCACAGCCAAGTATAGACAGTTTTATAGGAGGCTTAAATGATGGTTCTTCTTTGAAGGAGCCTATCAATAAAATCACCAGTGATATCACAAATATTTTTTCCCCTATTAAAGATAAGGAAGATAATAATCTTCTAAATCTTCTTAAAGAAGGTCTAACAAATGGTCTTGATAAAGCCCTGGCTAAAGAGATAAACCCCATTAAGCAGACCCAAGAAGTCTTGTCTAATGCTCAAAGATTTTTAGAACAAATAATGAAGCATTTAGATAAGGTGGATGAGCTTTTATATCTATAAGTTCTTTATATATTTCTGGGGATATAAAAG
>DTVI01000206.1:6497-6786 GCA_012963655.1 Sulfurimonas sp. | reverse complement strand
AATACCTCTGCTTTTAAACAAAATTTCAAAGAAAATAGAAGTGATTTATTTTGAAGGAAATCATGATTTTGGGCTGAAAAGTATTTTTCCAAATATTCAAATATTTCCTTTAAGTACTCAGCCTCACATTGCTAGTTTTGCGAAGCAAAAGGTCATGCTTTCTCATGGGGATACACAAATGCCTTTGGGATATCAAATTTATACAAAATTGATACGCAACCCCTTTATTCTCACTTTTCTTGGATGGCTAGATATATTATGTGGACATTCTATTATTAAGCGTTTAAAA
>DTVI01000206.1:5560-6487 GCA_012963655.1 Sulfurimonas sp. | reverse complement strand
GGTATTAAAAAAGTTGTTTGTTATAAGATTTCTTTTTTTAAGGAAATAATTCAACGTCGATTGAAGTATTTAGAAGATGAATCCTTAAATATCGTTATTGAGGGACATTTCCATCAAAACCTAAGTTTTAAGCTATATGGATTTGAATATATAAATTTGGCCTCGTTTGCTTGCAATCAAAAATATTTTATAGTACAATCTAATAAAGATCAGTTGTATTTACAAGAGGTAGTTTTTATATAATCAGACCTCTATATAAGCAATATAGTTACTCAAAGACCCGGGTTAAGGAGTCATAGTGAATGATGGTAATATTTTAAAAGTTGGTACCAATGAGATGGAATTGGTCGACTTTCGTATACTAAAAGAAGAAGATGGGCGTATTTATGAGGGTATTTATGGCGTTAATGTTGCCAAGGTACGTGAAATCATACGAAAACCCCGCCTTACTGAACTTCCTGGAGTGCCTCCATTTATAGAAGGTATCTTTGACCTTCGTGGTGTGGTTATTCCTGTTGTAAACCTTGCTAAATGGATGGGTATTGACCCTCCAGAAAATGCTGAACTAAATGCTCGCGTAATAATTGCTGAATTTAATAATATTTTAATTGGCTTTGTTGTGCATGATGCTAAAAGAATTCGCCGTATTTCATGGAAAGACATAGAACCTGCTTCCTTTGCTCAAAGCACAGGTGCCTTAGATAAGTCTAAGATTACGGGTGTGACACGCATTGAAAATGATGCGGTTTTACTTATTTCAGACTTAGAAAATGTAGTACAAGAACTTGGACTATATACACCTGATGACTCGGGTACAGAGGAACATAAAGATGAGTTTACAGGAATTGTTCTTCTATTAGATGATAGTTCCACTGCTAGAAAAATTGTTAAAGAGTCCCTAATAGAAATGGGTTTCAAAGTTGTAGA
>DTVI01000206.1:0-5544 GCA_012963655.1 Sulfurimonas sp. | reverse complement strand
GGATGGACATGAAGGTCTGATAAAGCTTGAAGATATGTATGAAATGTATGGTAATGATATCACTAATAATGTAAAACTGATAGTTTCTGATGTGGAGATGCCTCGTATGGACGGTTTTCATTTTGCAGCAAATGTGAAAGCTGATAGCCGTTTTGCTAATATACCTATTATATTTAATTCTTCAATTTCGGATCACTTTTCAGAAATGAGAGGTATAGAAGCGGGTGGGGAAGCTTATTTAGTTAAGTTTGATGCCCATACATTTTATGAAGAAGTAGCAAGAGTAGTTAAATCTCACGTTACACAGGGAGCGTAAATATGGATGAATTTCAAGAAATACTGCAGGACTTTTTAATTGAGTCTTTTGAACTTATTGAACAACTTGACCAAGATTTAGTTGAATTAGAAACCAAACCAGAAGACTTGGATTTACTGAACCGAATTTTCAGGGTTGCTCATACAGTTAAGGGTGCATCTTCATTTTTAAATTTTGATGTATTAACCCACTTAACCCATCATATGGAAGATGTTCTGAACCAGGCAAGACACGGAGATCTTCTTCTAACGGCAGATATTATGGATGTTGTTCTTGAATCTATTGATTTAATGAAGGCCATATTAACTGCTATTCGTGATACGAGTAAGGATGAGGGAATTGAAGTTGAATCCTGTGTTAAAAGACTAATAGCTATTGCTAATAATGAGAGTCCTGGAGATGTTCCAGCTGCTGGAGATGTTCCAGCTCCTGAAGAAGTAGTTGTTGAAGAAGCACCTGCTGAAGAAGAAGAAGAACTTGATTACGCTAATATGAGTGATGATGATGTTGAAGCAGAGATTGAGAGACTATTAAATGAACGTCAAGCCTCAGATAAGGCAAAACGTGAGGCTAAAATTGCTGCAGGTGAGGAAGTTCCTCAAATACCTGATATGCCAGAAGAAGCTAAGGCAGAAGCACCTGCTTCAACACCGCCTCCCGTTCCTGTACTAGAAGCTCCAACTCCTGTTGCTAAGGAGACTCCTGTTGCTAAGGCGGCTCCTGTTAGGGCGGCTCCTGCACGAGCTAAGGAAGAGAAAAAAACGACTCCAACGGTTGCTACAACAGTAGAGCAGACAATTCGAGTTGATGTTAAACGTCTTGATCACTTGATGAACCTTATTGGTGAACTTGTACTTGGTAAAAACCGTTTAATTAAAATCAATGATGATGTTGAAGAAAGGTATGAGGGTGAAGAATTTTTAGAAGAGCTTAATCAAGTTGTTTCTATTGTTTCACTTGTGACTACTGACCTCCAAATTGCGGTTATGAAGACAAGAATGTTACCTATTGGAAAGGTTTTTAATAAATTTCCAAGAATGATTCGTGATCTATCACGTGAATTAGGTAAAAAGATAGATCTAGAAATATCAGGTGAGGAAACTGAACTTGATAAGTCAATTGTTGAAGAAATTGGGGACCCTTTGGTCCACATTATTCGTAACTCTTGTGATCATGGAATAGAATCTATAGAAACACGGGTGCTTGCAGGCAAGCCCGAAACTGGAGTTATTGGACTTAAGGCCTATAATGAAGGAAATCATATTGTTATTCAAATAACAGATGATGGGGCGGGAATGGATCCTGAAAGACTTAAGATGATAGCCCTAGATAAAGGTGTTATTACAGAAAGTGAAGCTGACGTGATGGGGAATAAAGAAGCCTTTGGTTTAATCTTCCGTCCTGGTTTCTCAACGGCAGAGCAGGTAACTAATGTTTCTGGTCGTGGGGTAGGAATGGATGTTGTTAAGACTAATATCGAAAAACTTAATGGACTTATAGATATTGAAAGTGAGTTAGGTAAGGGAACAGTTATGAAACTTAAAATTCCTCTTACGTTAGCCATTATTCAGGCCTTACTTGTTGGAGTTCAAGAAGAATATTACGCTATTCCACTTGCCTCTGTTCTTGAAACTGTTCGTATTAATAAAGATGAGATTTATACAGTTGAAGGACGTTCTGTTATGCGTCTTCGTGAAGAAGTTTTATCCTTAGTCCATATTGCTGATATTTTTGAAGTAGATCGTGTCTTTGATTCGAGCGAACATGCTTATGTTGTTGTTTTAGGACTTGCAGAAACAAAGATTGGCCTTATTGTTGACTCCCTAGTAGGGCAAGAAGAAATTGTTATTAAGTCTATGGGCGAATATCTTAAAGGTATGGAAGGTATTGCTGGGGCTACGATTCGTGGAGATGGTGGTGTGACATTAATTGTAGATGTTGCGGCCTTAATTTCTATGGCAAGAACCGTTAAATCATCTGCAATAATTGAATCAGCGGAAGCTTCAAGTCCCATACGTGAGAAAACACAACCTAGTGATTATAAGGTTATGATTATTGATGATTCTAAGACAGATAGAAAAATTATGAGTAGCTCTTTAAAATCTTTAGGAATTACCTTAATTGAAGCCTCAGATGGGGTAGAAGCACTTAATATCTTGAAATCAGGTGAACACAACTTTGACGCACTCTTAGTAGATATAGAGATGCCACGTATGGATGGATATACTCTAGCTGCAGAAATTAAAAAATATAACAAGTATAAAAACTTGCCACTTATAGCGGTTACTTCACGAACAGGTAAGGCCGATAGAATGCGTGGGGTTGAATCAGGTATGGTTGAGTACATTACCAAACCATATTCACCTGATTATCTACAAAACGTGGTTAAACGTAATATCGAGTTTAAATTTGATCAGGAGAGTGCATCATGAGTGAAAAACTACAAGACATTATAAATCAGCAACAAGATCAAATTGATCCTGAAGAAAATATGGATGATATTGTTCAACTTGTTGGTTTTGTTATTGGTGAAGAAGAGTTTTCTGTTCCAATTTTGAGTATTCAAGAGATTATTAAACCTATTGATTGGACGAGAGTACCCCGTACTCCTGAATATGTATTAGGTGTATTTAATCTTCGTGGTACAGTCATCCCCTTAATTGATTTACGTTTAAAATTTGGCTTGCGAAGTGAAAAAATGACAGAAAATAGCCGTTTTATGGTGATGAAAAATGAGACAGAAACAGCAGGTTTTGTTATTGATAGACTTACTGAAGCCATTCGTCTTAAAAAGCAAGAGATAGGTCCTGCTCCAGAAACTTCTATGCAAGAAAAGACAATGATTGAAGGTGTAGGAAAACAAAATGACAAGATACTTACTATCTTGAAAGTAGATAAGCTTTTAGCGAGAGACTTTTAGAAGTCTCCTCCTTTTCATATCTAAACTTTAAGTCAAAGAGATGCATTTTTTTGTTAACTAGGTCAAAATCTCTTTAGCCAGCTCAAACTTATTAGCCGTCATTAAATGTACCTTCGGATGTAACTGCATAATATCATCAAACAAGTTTTTACTTAATTCAAATCCCACCTTATATTCTTCCTCAGCAGAAATAGCATTTGCTTTCCTTAAAGATTCTATCCATATCTTTGGTACATGAATACCTGGTACATGGGAGGCTAAAAACTGTGCGGTTCTAAGTCTTGTAATAGGAAAGATACCTAAGACCATTTGTACTTTTTGAGCTGAATCGCAACAATCACTTTTAGCATTTTCTAATAAATCTAAAAGAAGTTTGGTATTGTCTAAGTCATATACAGGTTGTGTAATGATTCCGATAGAACCATGCTCAATTTTCTTTTTCATCTTTTTTTCTAAATTTTTTGGATTATTAGAAAAAGAATTGATGACAGTAAAAGGGTATATGTGTTTAGGTTTTGCAGCTAAGGGTTTACCTGCGTAATCTATACCTGAGTTTAAGCAAGCAACCATGTCTAAAAGTAAATTTGAATTTCCGTCAAATACACCCTTAGCATGTGGTTGGTCGGACATAGAAGCACTATCACCAGTGAGGGCTAAAATAGTGCGTATATCAAACTCATTGCCACCTAGTAAGTCTGATTGTAAGGCAATACGGTTTTTGTCTCTCATACTCATAGTCGCCAGAACAGGCTTGCCAAATGCATTTTGAAGTTTGATAGCAGCTAAGATTGCAGAATACTTTAACTTTGCAAGAGGGTTATCTGTTGTAGAAAATCCATCTACAAGTTTATCAAGCTCTAAATCCTTGATTTTATCAATAATAGGCTGGAATACAGGTGAATGAGATGGCGTTGTTTCTAGGGTGATATGTCTGCCATTTTGTAAGTTATTTATAAGTTCTTCAAACAATTTTTTTCCTATACGCTATAATTGCGTTTAATTAATGACATTATAGCAATTATATTGCTTTAATGATAAAGAGAAATAATGAAATTATGCGTATTTGATTTTGATTCAACTTTAATGGATGGCGAAACTATAGATTTTTTTGCTGAAGCCTTAGGTTTAAAAGAAAAGGTAGCCAAGATTACAGAAAGAGCGATGGAAGGAAATATGGATTTCTTTGAAAGCCTTACTGAACGCGTGGCTCTTTTAGAAGGACTTGAGTTTTCCAAGGTAGAAGAGATTTGTAATAATCTTCCTTTTATGCCTGGTGCAAAAGAAACCATTGCTGCATTAAAGAAATCAGGGGCAACAGTTATCTGTTTTTCCGGTGGTTTTAGAACAGCCACAACTTATGGAAAAGAGATGCTTGGTTATGATGCTGACTTTTCAAATGTTTTGCATCATAAAAACGGAAAGTTAACAGGACAAGTTGGTGGAGATATGATGTTTGATTTCTCTAAAGGTGACATGATAGAGCGTATGCAAAATATCTTAGGTGTTACTAGGGCTGAAACTATGGTGGTAGGGGATGGAGCAAATGACAGATCTATGTTTGCCCATGCTGACACTCGCATTGCTTTTTGTGCTAAAGAGATACTAAAAAAAGAAGCCAATATTATTATTGAGAATAAAGACTTAACAGAAATTTTAACAAAGGTAAAACTATGACCTATTGGGAACAAGAATGTGGAGAGAAATCTCTACAACAAAAAATAATTGATATTACAAACAACAAAGATGTAAGTATCATGTCAGATGAAAAAGAACTTTTCAGAGTGCTTAAACGTCATCTAACACGCAAAGAGCTACATGCTTTTTGTATGAAAGAGGGTGGAAAGTCTAGCGAAGCTATTGCCGAACGTGTGAGTGTAAAAGAAGAAGATGTGGCTTTATTATTACGTAAGGCAGAAAGAAAGCTTACAAATGCAAAAGTAACGAATGAAATTTTTGTAAAAAAAGAAGATTAAAAAAATTCTTTTCTTATTTTATATAGAATCTTTAGAAGGAGCTGACATAGTGTTTACTTCACTAAAGTCTTCTTTGACAAATTGGATACTGGTTACCTGTCCTGTTTCTTCATCTGTAGCTGATATTGTCCATGAACCATCCGCACGACCATCAAAATATCTAAAATCATAAGTAGAAATATTATAAGCAGGTAAAACAATAGTTTTAAATCTATCATCTTGTGGGGTAGATGGTGATGTCCAGGCCATAGAGATATTTCTATCATAATCTTTTGAAATAGTTATATATTTACATTTAATTTTTAATATGTCATCTTCATTAACAACTTTACAGA
>DTVI01000205.1 GCA_012963655.1 Sulfurimonas sp. | reverse complement strand
TGCAGATAAAGAATCTTTAAAAGCACATATGACTATGCTTCAAGAAGCTGAAAAGCGCGATCACCGTAAAATAGGTAAAGAGATGAAACTTTTTACTTTTAGAGAAGAAGTAGGGGCAGGTTTTCCTATCTGGCTTCCTGCTGGCGGTCGTCTTCGTGCACGTTTAGAAGGGCTTTTATTTAAAGCACATAGAAAACGTGGGTACGAGCCTGTTCGTGGTCCTGAAATGCTTAAAGCTGATTTATGGAAAGTTTCTGGGCATTATCAAAACTATGGTGAAAACATGTATTTCACTACTATTGATGATGTTGAGTTTGGTGTAAAGCCAATGAACTGTGTTGGGCATATTAAAGTTTATGAAGATGACTTACACTCATACAAAGATCTTCCTCTTAAATATTTTGAATATGGAGTAGTTCACCGTCACGAAATGACTGGTGCTCTTCATGGTTTATTTAGAGTTCGTGAATTTACTCAAGATGATGCACATATCTTTTGTACGGTAGATCAGATTGAAGAACAAATTATTGAAGTAGTTGATTTTGTTGATAAAATCATGACTACCTTTGGTTTTGAGTATAAGATGATGGTTTCTACTAAGCCAGAAAAAGCTGTGGGTGACGCAGAAGTTTGGGAAAAGTCAGAACAAGCACTTTTTAATGCAATGAAGGCAAATAACCTTGATTATGAGATTGATGAAGGTGGTGGAGCATTCTACGGGCCAAAAATTGACATTAAAATCACAGATGCTATTGGACGTGAATGGCAATGTGGTACAATACAACTAGATAACAATTTACCAGAGCGTTTCGAGCTTGAATATAATGGCGCTGATAACGAAAAAATTCAGCCTGTTATGATTCACAGAGCAATTTTAGGTTCGTTTGAGCGTTTTATTGGTATATTAACAGAACATTATGCGGGTGAATTCCCAATGTTTATCGCTCCAACGCAGGTTGCTATCGTTCCTATCGCAGAAACGCATAACGCTTATGCAAAAGAAATAGCGGATAAACTTATAGATCTGGGCGCAGACTCTGAGATTTTTGATAAAAATGAAAGTCTTAACAAACGTATTAGAACGGCTGAAAAAGGGCGTGTTCCGATGATTATTGTTATTGGTGATGAAGAAGTTCAAGCTAATACCGTTGCGATTCGTGACAGAAGAACAAGAGAACAATCAAACTCATCTTTAGATGAATTTTTGAGTATGATACAAACCAAAATCAACGAGGTAAATTTTTGAGTAAAAAACAACAAACCATAATGAATGATGACATTCGTGATCCAGAAGTACGCTGTGTAGTAGACGGCGGAGAAGCAATGGGCGTAGTACCTACACATGTAGCAAAGGCGAAAGCTGATGAATTAGGATTAGACATTGTTTTAATCTCACCAGACGCAAAACCACCAGTTGCTAAGATTATGGATTATGGTAAGTTTAAATACCAAGAAGAGAAAAAGAAAAAAGAGCAAAAAAAGAACCAAGTTAAGATTGAAGTAAAAGAAATCAAACTTTCGGTTAAAATTGCAGAAAATGACATTTCTTATAAGGTAAAACACTCAAGAGAATTTCTTGAAGCTGGTAAGCATGTAAAATTTCGTGTGTTCTTAAGAGGACGTGAAATGGCTCACCCAGAAGCTGCAAGAGAAGTTTTACTTCGTGTATGG
>DTVI01000204.1 GCA_012963655.1 Sulfurimonas sp. | reverse complement strand
CAGTTCAACAGTCCCAGTCCCGCATTAAAGCCGGTCGCTCTGGCCCGTTCAGGCGGCATAAAGTAGAGAGAAGGATCGATCCCTAAGCCCGGGGATTCAAACTCATCGGAGTCCAGGTAAGAACGGGTAAAACCAAAGCGGAGTTCATTGAGCAAGACGGGAGAGAAGATATGCTTTTCTTCCAGGGTCACATACTGGTAGCGGGTGGTCTCCAAGCGTGAATAGCGGACAGACTCGGACACGCTGGTACTCTCGGCATCGCTGAAGGTATAACGAGCAAAGAAATTATCATTCTCTGAGAGCTTCTGATCGATCTTGACCACAAAATAGTCTTCATCGGTCGGCTGCGAATTAGGGTAAAAGTACTGGGCGGTTCCATCTCCATTGTCGGGTCCGTTGGGAATGGGGTAAAGATCGATATAAGGTTGCATCCGGTCCGGAATTGTGAGGTGACACTCTCGGCCCACGACTGCCTGTCCACGGCACTGAGGCCGGCCCCGGAACCGCAAGGGGATAATTCCCTGGTGTGCTTTCGCGCTCGGAAAGTTGGAAAAATTGGTGGTCGTCAAGCGCTCCCGCAGCCCCTCATAGCTGCCGAAAAAGAAGGTCTCATCCTCCACGATAGGTCCTCCCAGGGTAAATCCGAACTGGTTTCGTATAAAGTTAGGAACCTTGCTTCGCTCCTGCCAGTTGATAAAGTCGCGGTCGAAGAAATTACGGGCGTCCAGAGCGCTGTTGCGGTGATATTCGAACAAGCTACCGTGAAGCTCATTGGTTCCCGACTTGGTGATGGCGATGATTACCCCACCCGAGAAGCGGCCATACTCAGCTGTGTAGGCGCTGGTCAGGACCTGAAATTCGCGCACCGTCTCCACCCCCAGCATCACGCCTGCGATAGATCCCGGCGTCGTTCCATGTTGATTCTTAATATCGGTCCCGTCCAGCAACATGGCATTCTCAGATGGCGCAGCTCCAGCAATCACAATCTTTTGCCCGGTATTGCCATTCACAACCCGTTGGTTGGCAAGGGGAGCCACAACACCCTCCTGAAGCAATGCCAGCTCGATGAAGCTGCGACCGTTCAGAGGCAAATTGCGGACCTGATTGCTGTTGACCAGGTTGGCCACGGTTCCCGAGGTGGTCTCTACCAAAGAGACCTCGGCAGAAACCACCACCCGCTCGCTGATCTCGCCTACCCTCAAGGTGACTGCCAGAACAATTTCCTGAGCGATGCTCAGGCTGATGTCCTGAAGGATGGAGGTCTGAAATCCGCTTAGCTCACCCCGGAGCTCGTATGTTCCCGGATCCAGCTGGGGCAGTCGGTAGCGCCCTTCATCATCTGAAATCACGGTACGGGTGGCTTCCGTTCCCGTGTTTCGGGCCGTTATCTCAACGCCCGGCAGGACTCCGCCGGTCTCGTCTAGAACGACCCCGCTGATAGTTCCCATTGTGTTTTGGGCATAGGCTACAGAAAAGATGAAGACAAACATAACTGCATATATGGAGTATTTTGGATAGATAGTTGACATTGCTTCCTCCTGGCACTCTGAGAAAAGTCTAGTTTGAAACACTGGCTTGCAACTTGTACATCAATCTATCTTATTCAGTTGTCAAGATCAAAGAAAATGCCCATAGCATATCTGAACAAGCAGGTTAACTTTGACCCTAAACAGC
>DTVI01000203.1:5169-6846 GCA_012963655.1 Sulfurimonas sp. | reverse complement strand
AAACTACTTTACCACCTGAAAACCCATCTTTAGAAAAAGAAGATTTCAGTAATGAGTAGTATAGTTACATATTTTATAGGGTATTGTAAAGACAAAGCCTATATTTGTGTAATATCGTTACATAAGAAGTGCATTCACTTCTTAAAAAAGCAAATATTCAGCATATATATTCTAGTTTATTACAAATAAAGGCTTTATCTATTGAAAAAGTTTGGGAAGAAGGTATATGCACTTATAGTGCATATAAGAGAATCTTAAAAATTATTTAGTATTAACAGCCACAAGAAGTGCCACAGCCACTATCACTGCCACCAGTACCACAAGTTCCTGCATTCGGATTCATTTCTAAAGCAATAACAAAGTTGTCATCTGTAGTTTTGTTTGCTGTAAAAAGGTGAGTTGAACAAAAATCTTCATTCATTACTTCAACAAGAGTGTTTGCATAGTTATAAGCTTCTCTTTGAAATTGAAATTCTCTTTCGCTATCAAAATCGCTTTTCTTGAAACAAGAGCATTCGTTTAACATAGTAACTGTATACATAGTTTTCCTTTAATGGGGGGATCGGTAATGGGTAAATGTGTAGATGGATGAAGGGGGTATGGGGTGAAGAGGTCATGAAAGTTTAAAACAGAACTGCTTGTATCCTCTTCCCCTCATTACCTAAAAAAGAGACTAGTTTCCACCAGCTTCTTTTGGAGGTGTTCCACCAGAATCAAATCCAACAACCATTGAGCTGTTACGAACTAAGTCACAGGCATCTTCAATATCGTCTTCGTCTTCGAAAGTTTCTCTTAAAGTGCTTTTGATAACAATCTTATCGCCACAGTCCATTGCTTCAAAATAATGTGTCATACAGAATTCTTGATTCATACGACATTCTAAAACTCTTGCCTTATTAATCATGTCTTGTCTTTCTTCAAATTCCATTATTTCGTCCATACCAGCTTTTTTAACACATGAACAATGTTCTTCTACTTCAATTGTAAACATTTATATCTCCTTTGATATTTCTATTTAGGTATATAGTTCAATTCTAAAATTACTAAGTACCTATTTAGGCCTATAAGAAAGCCTATAAGAAAATTATTTGGAATTCTAGCATTATCTTACTTATAGCATTCCCCAAAATTGATATTAGACTTCTTGCATAAGACCGCATAGTCTCAATAATTCATAAAAGAGTATGACTAAGTCAGGATTGTAAAAACATAATCGTATTATGAGGTAAGGGTTTTAAGAAAGATTTATGAACGTGTATAAAAGTCCCGAGGGGAGCAAAAAAATCTATTAACTTTTATAGCTCTTTTATTACGTGGAACTCACCATATTGGTAGGCATAAACTTTTTTAGCCTCTTTATCTATAATAACAGGTCTTATCCATTCATTGATTATAAAAGGTGTTGCAATTGATTTTTCTAGTGCCTTTGAAACCTTATCTAGAGGCGCTTCAACAAAGGTCAAAAGTCTAATAGGCTCATGATAAGCCTCCCCTTCTAAGTATACTGACTGCATTGGAAGTCCAATTTTCAAGTCACTATAATTACCAGAAAAAACACCAACCTTTGAAACAATGTTATGATAAACCTTAGACCCAGCCCCATAAATATGGTTATCTACTGTAGAGAAGTAATGCTCAAGATTAATCCACTCTCCAACAATTAAAGGACCATCTAAA
>DTVI01000203.1:2640-5151 GCA_012963655.1 Sulfurimonas sp. | reverse complement strand
TCCCTGTAAGAATATCTGCTTCCTCATTATCAACATTAGCATCATAAGAATGCATGAAAAATCTATTGTTTAAGGCAAGATGTTTAGTCGAATCTCTTGGACCTGCATAAACAGCCATGTTTCCAGCTAGTCCCCATTCTGGTCTTGTTTCTGACCAATCCATAGACTTAACCATCATTTTTTCTTGCGTATCTGTAAAAGGAAGAGACTCAGAGCGTTCTTCTCTAGAGAGTTTAGATGCCTTATTAAAGTCTGCTCCGACCTTCATAAACTTCTTCATTTGCTCTGCATCTAAAATATCAGTATCATAAAACTTAATTTCATCAGTTGATGTGATATGAAGACCTGGCATAAACCTTGTATCAAGAGGAATAATAATTCCTTTTTCTTTAAGCGCATCTCTTACATCTTGTCTATTAGCAATCATACAAAGGGCTCGGGTATTTGGTAAAGAAATATTCCCCCCACAGGCACCACAATCAAGGGCAGACTCAAAAGGATTATTGTCAGATACAGATCCATGCCCTATAATCGTAACAAACTCAGGAAAATTATTTACCTGAGCAATCATACTTAAATACTTGTAAAGATAAGAAACCTTTTCTTCAAGTGTAAATCCAACCATTGCTAGTTTCTTTTTTTGGTATTCATAATCTTGCGCACTAATTTGGTACGAAGACTTCAAAGTCTCAATAACCTCAGAAGAAACATCAATCATTAAGTCTTTACCAAAAATAAGGTGAGTTCTAAGTCTTCAGCCTCATATTCTTTTTTAGTAGTATCACTTAAAACAGAACCAATAATCTTAGTATGAAGTTTTTTTACATAAAATTCTATCTCATCTTCAGAAAGCTTATCTAAAGTGTATGATGTTTTTGGCTTACTAGGTTTCATTTTTGCAAAGAACTTTTCTGTCTTATGCGGTAAAAATGTTTTTCCAAAAAGTTTAATTCCAAAAATCCATCCAATAGCTTCAACCATAATATAAGGAGTGTATGGATTGTTTTTCAAGTCAGATAAAACTTTTTTCGTTGTTTTATTCATACCTTTTTTTGAACTGTACTCATCATGAGACTCAATAGGTATCTCGAAAACAACATTTTGTGGCTTGATGATAGCAGGCGCTAAAAAGAGTTCATGTGCCTTATCAAATTCAACAAAGGCAATAGGAAGTCCAAGAAAACCTCCCGCACCATAGGTTTCATAAGGACCTGAATTTTCAATAGAACGACGCATAACTTCAGAACGTACATCTAAACAAAAGGTTGCAGAGGCAAGCTTCTTTTCTTCTTTTACTACAGGTACATTACTAAGTTCTTCAACATAATGGTTTATATAAGTATCTTCAAGAGACTTAAGCCAGATATAGCCTTCTTCTTGTCTTAACTCTTTTAAAATAGATGCTAACTGTGTTAAAGGCGTGTCGCTTTTTAAAACATCATTAGAATGTTGAATTTGTAAGGCGTCTAAGTGCAGTTCATTTTCTATATGCTCTTCTAAGACCTTACAGGTGCTTTCATTATCTTCTAAGTCATCTAAGGCTTGTCCAAAAAGCATATTTTTATGCGTAAGGATTTGTAATATGACATCAGAAAGATTCTTCTCTGCATACTCACGTAAACTCTTAAAATTTGAGATTTTACTTTTCTTAACTGTCTTTAGTTCAAAATAAAGTCTAACAGCCATATAATCAATGAGAGTAGATGGGTATTCTTGCTGGGAAACATTATCAGGGTCTTCTGATCGGTACTTGATAAATCCTGCCCAACCATGAAGCTTAAGAAGATGTGTTAAAAAGTAGGCTTGAACATCATTTATATGTAGCTCTTTCATTGCATCTTCTACATCTCTATCGTCAGAAAAATTTTCAAATAGTTTAAAGACTTCAAACATCCCAAGTTCTCTATTTGGCATACTCATCGTTGTTTGATCTTCATCTAAAAAACGTGAGATAAACTCAATAATGCTTTTTTCTGTTGTGTCCTTACTATCAGAACCAAAAAGAGCATCATTAATCTCATATAAAGTCATATGATCAAGAAGCTTGTCTAACCATGCTTTTTCATCATTGAAGATAGAATTTTCCTGCAAGTAAGCATAAAGTTCTTCATCAATTTTTTCTTTTTTAGAAATAAACTCAATTCTAAGACTAGACCATTGGGGGCTAACTTCCATTAAGAATTTTTTAGCAAACTCTAAAGGAATATCTGAGCCCTTATCTGAAAGAAGCTTTTTGATATTTTTTTCAAGGATAGTATCGTTGATTTTACCTTTTTCATATAAACCCATATAATAAGAAGAGTCCATATATACCTTACCACCAAAAATACTTTTGGCCTTAGATAAAGCGTCTTTAAAATGCATATCTTCAAAACCCTTAAGGGGGTTATGGTGAATAAACGAGCCTATAGGCCAGTAATGTGGAACCGTACTTTTTACGGCATCAAGTTTTTCTATAATACTCATGATAAAATCTCCACTAATCCAAAGCCGCTAATCGCGAGCAATAAG
>DTVI01000203.1:0-2596 GCA_012963655.1 Sulfurimonas sp. | reverse complement strand
TGTCATATGAACATAATGAATATGCGTATTTGGTCTTCCAAATAAGGTCTTTCTCATCACTCCCATAGCTAAATGGAAGTTACCAAAAAACAAGGTTATAACAACCGCGTACCAAAGTAAATTCGGTTCACTTTTAAAGATATATCCTAAAAAGAATAAAGAATTTGGAAAAGGTGGATAAAGCGCTAGAGCGATTAGGTAAAAGGTTAGGTAGGTTCCAATATAAGGACGAACCAAGGTAATACCCGTGATATAGCGGTAATTTGCAGATCCATAATTTTTCTCATAAAACCTTGCAATTAAGAAAATACCCGTAAGAGATACAAGAAGAGACACACTATAAAGCGCGCCCATATCTTCAAAAAGAATAAAGAACGGAGCATTTACAAAGATAAGGTAATACGCGAACTTGTAAAAGTTTGTTGTCTTACCTGCCTTATAGATTGAAAATATCGCACTAAGAAGAGAAATAATTACAAAGGCTGGTTGATGCTCATTAGGAACATAAAATGAAAGAACAATAGCCCCTATAAGTAAAGAAGCACTAATTAAAAAGATATGCTTGCTTTTAATCCCTGGAATTTTTTCTAAGAGTAGGTAATAAGGTATTCCTGCTGCTAATAATAAAAAGGCAATGTTTTGTATCATTATTTATCCTTTTTGAAAAGTTTGAAGAAATTAAAGAAATATCCCTCATTAGCTAACAGTCTATATATTAACCATTTGAGACTATTAGGCTTAATCTCACCGTCTTGCTGATCATTTAGGTGCCGACTATACATAAATAACCATCCCACTACCATAATAATAGCTAGCATAACAATGGTCATAACGGTAGTAACATTTAGTGTTGCTGCCTTATAAAATAACTTTGCATCTTCACCATATATAAAGTGTTCAAGAGATAAACCAATAAACTCATAGGTGAAAATAATAAGTATAAAAGAACTCACAAGAGCAAAAATCATTTTTACAGATTCGTCCTTAGATACCTTAAAGAATGACAAGAAAAGCTGAGTCCCTGTAAGCCATGCAAAGGCCAAAATAACGATTGCTGCATTAAACTCAAAAAACTCTTCCTCAAGAACCATCTTAACACCCACAAAAACTACGATAGGAAGTATGGTGAAAAGAGCTAAGTAAGAAAATAATTTTCTTCCCTTAGCCTTAACTTTTTCTTCCCAAAAGAGCTCATAAGTAAGACGTTTAGGTAGGTTAGAATCATGTCTTGCCAACTTAATAAGACCACCTGATTCTAAGAACAAGGTAGCCTTAAAGATACCATGCACAATGAGGTGATAAACAGCTAAAGAAAAGGCACCTAGCCCAATTTCCATAATCATGTATCCCATTTGACCTACTGTTGAGTATCCTAAAGATCGTTTGATATCAGAAACTGTCAACATAATCACAGAAGCAAATATAGCCGTAACAAGGCCTACCACAAAGGCAATATTAAGAACAGCAGGTGTTAGTAAAAGAAGGTAAGCCATCTTATTAAGTAAGATACCTCCAACATTTACAACACCTGCATGCATAACAGCAGACACAGGTGTTGGTGCTTCTGAAGTGTAAGGTAGCCAAATATGAAAAGGCATAATCGCAGACTTCATCATTGCTGCGATTAAAAAGAGCAGGCCAATAACAAAGATCATAGGATTATCAACCGAACTGTGCGACATCTCTAACCAGATATCACTCAACTCACCTAAGTCAAAACTTCCAAAGGTATTATACGTAAGGATCACAGCAAATAAAAACACAAGGTCAGCACCCTTATGGATGTTCATCGTCCATCGAGCATTTTTTACTGCCGTGTTTGAGCCTACGTTAAAAGACACAAGAAGGTATAAACTGATGCTTAAAAGTTGCCAAGCAAGGGCTAAAACAATAAGATTATTACTCATAACAAGTAGATAAATAGAAGCAAAAATAAAATTTAAAAGGATAAAAAATCGTCTATATCCTTCTTCATCCCACATATATTTTGTTGCATATTTACGAATTACTAGGCCTAAAATAGCCACGTAAGGTACTAAAATTGCTGACAATTCATTATAAATAACGAGGCCATCAAAGCCTACAATTGGATTTCCTGTACTGATAACGAAATACGTTCCATACAGGCCAAGCACCGCAATCATACTTGAAAGTATGATGCTAAGCTTGGGAATAAACTCTTTTTGTTTAACAAAAAGTAGCATAAATGCTATAAAAATTGGTATGCCTGGAATAAGCAATATAATTTTTTCCACTAAATTCTCCTATAATCCACAAAAACTTCATTCTTGTAATGTTAATCTTTCTATTTTAAGTCACAATATTGACCCATAGTCTTAACAAATGAAATTATTTAAAATATCTATAGACACCTAAAATATAGGTGTCTAGATTTACAAACGGACTCTATCTAAATTCAATTTTGAACTTAGATACTCCTAATTAAGATTAGCTTTTACCTAAGCTTACCTCTAAAACCGTTTCGGCATAAAGAGAAGTTTGATACAAATTCACTTTATCCTGACTTAACTCATAAGTGCAATTATCCTAATGATTAACTCATCTTTTAGCACTCACAAGAATTTTGATAGCTGCA
>DTVI01000202.1 GCA_012963655.1 Sulfurimonas sp. | reverse complement strand
ATGGGAAGTTTTACTGGGTAATTGTAAATATCCTTCCAAAGTTAGATGAAAATGGAGAAATTACTGGATATATCGTTTCTAGAAAGCTTCCTCAACGAAGTCAGATTAAAGTTGCTGAAGAAGATTATAAAGAGATACTCTAAAAAGGCCTTATATATAAGTAAAGAAATTCTACTTATACTATCACATGCCCTACGAACTTACTCATATTATCTAAAATCTTTCCACCACGTCTGTAACCAAGGCCACAAGACTCATAAGCAAAAAACACACCTGCCTGATAATAATTTCCTTGTTCATCCTTAGGAAACTCTACTGCTTCTTGATATACAGACTTATAATGTCCATATTCACCCTCAGTTTGAGCACTAATAGAGCCATCAGACTCAACAAAGGTCACATTAGCCCCTTCTCTCCCAAATACTTTCTTTTCAACATAAGCCTTATTTTCTAGGGGCTCATAAGACGTTTCAAGAAGATAAGGTGAATCAGGAAACAAGTCACATAAAATCTTTAACATCCCCTTACTTTGAAATAAAAGTGTATACGCAGGATTTAAAATAATTGCTGATTGAGATTCTAATATATGTTGAAGCGTAAGCGCAAGCTCACCTTCTTCTATAGATATATCTTCCCAAGGAAAAAGCTTAAACCAATACTCATAATCTTGATTTTTTGAGTCAGATATACCATCTTCATCAAATTCAACATTTTGTAAGAATTCAAAACCTGTTAAAAAGCCTGCATCATCTGCCATACGCTTAAGAAGCTTCGTTGTCACCTCTTCTTCATCTAAGCCTTCAATAGAAGAAAAAAGTATTCTCCAGCCTTCATAACGGTCTTCAAAACTAGAAGTATCATCAAAAAGAGTGATAAGACGCTTGAAGTTATCTGAGATAGATTCATATACGGTATTAAACTGCTTTTCTTCATCCATCTCATTGACTTTAAGTATGGCCCATTGAACAATAGCCGTTTCAAAAAGTCCAGTTGGCGTATCTGCATTAAACTCTATAAGCTTAATATCTTTACCATCTATACCACCCGCTAAATCAAAACGACCATATAAATGCCAATGTACATCATGTTCCCAAGACTTTTTAATCGTTTCTACAAGATTAAAAGGAATACCAAGTTCAAAAAATAAATCGTTCTCTATAACATGTTCGGCTGCTGTTGCGTACATATCATAAAGCTCATTCCCCGCCTTATAATATGCTTCTGCCTCCTCTGCACTAACTTGAACTAATTCATTTGCCACATAAGAGGTACCATCTGTATCTGTGTGCCAAGAAAAACCAATTTCTTCTAAGGTCTCATTATCAATGGGCTTAACTTCAACAGTTTGTATCATCCACCCCAACCTGAAGACTTACCTGATGATCTAGATTTTTTATTAAAGAAGCTTTTCTTTGATTTTGCCTTTGAAGCAGATGCTTTTTTCTTTGCATGATAAGAAGACTTATTTACTCTATTAGAATTTTTAGAAAAGTTTTTATTTCCCATTAAAGAATTAGCAATCATATTTCCCATAAGAGAACCTGCCGCTACAGCTAAGATTGTTCCCCCTAGACCCATTCCTCCGCCATTATTTTGCTGAGTTGTTTCTGAGGTTCCATTTTGCACCTTAGCATATTCTTGTTCAGCAAGCATCTTCATTTCTGACTCGTTCATAAA
>DTVI01000201.1:1439-1679 GCA_012963655.1 Sulfurimonas sp. | reverse complement strand
TCTTCGCAAGTTGTGAGGAGGGACGGATCATGATTCTTTTTGGGACAATGCTTTCTCCATATGCGGAAATGGGATAGAAAACTTTACAGTGAGCGTGTCTCTAAGAGAAATTTGATGGTCACTCACAACATTGTTGTTAATGCTGATGAAGCCTTGTTCGCCATGGGGGATTCCACAATCCGGCATCTAGAAGCATTTTTTAGAGTTATTGTCAAAAGTGGTGTTTGAGTTAAAAATCAA
>DTVI01000201.1:0-1429 GCA_012963655.1 Sulfurimonas sp. | reverse complement strand
TTTTTCAACTCATCAAACACCAGATTCGATTATAGCCCCATTTTTTATCACTCAGAATAAATGACTCCTAGTCCATTTAAAAACAAGATTGCCATAGTGACCGGACACACCGGTTTCAAAGGCTCATGGTTGGCCGTGTGGTTGGAATCACTTGGGGCAAAAGTCGTAGGTGTTGCTATAGATCCACCGTCTAAACCTTCTCATTTTGAGGTTGCTGAACTTGCTAAATCAATTGAAGATAACCGACTGGACATCCGGGATGGTGACGAGTTGAAACTTCTAGTTTCGGGGACACAACCTGATTTTGTATTTCACTTGGCAGCCCAACCTCTCGTTCTTCAGTCCTATCTTGACCCTGTGGAAACCTACCAAACGAATGTGCTGGGGACATTAAACTTACTGGAAGCGTTAAGGTCGTTGAAAAAAAAATGTACCTCCGTTTTGATTACTAGTGATAAGTGCTACAAAAACGTTGAATGGGTTTGGGGTTATCGCGAAACAGATACGCTTGGTGGTCAAGATCCATACAGTGCTTCGAAGGGTGCTGCGGAGTTGGTGATCCGTTCTCATGTCAAATTATTTTTTCCGACAGATGGACCTGTACGTATTGCTATTGGACGAGCCGGGAACGTTATTGGAGGCGGAGATTGGGCACAGGATCGTGTAGTTCCAGACTGTGTTCGTTCCTGGGCAAAGGAGGAGCCCGCGCAGTTGCGCAATCCTCAGTCGACCCGTCCGTGGCAACATGTGCTGGAGCCACTGAACGGTTATCTAAATTTGGCTGCAGAATTGAGCCAAAGATCGGAATTGCATGGAGAACCTTTCAACTTTGGTCCACCAGCACATCAGAATCACACGGTCATGGAGTTGGTTCAGGAGATGTCAAAATATTGGGTTAAGGTACGTTGGGAGGATAGTTCTGATATCGATAAACAACCTTACGAATCCGGTTTGTTGAAACTCAATTGTGATAAAGCACTTCATTATCTGCAATGGCAAGCAGTTCTTCCTTTTCAGGAAACAGTCAGGCTGACAGCAGAATGGTACCGATCGTACTACGAAAATCCATCTACGATTCGCGATGTGACACTTGCCCAAATCCAAGAGTACGAGTCCTACGCAAGAGATAAAGGAATGATGTGGGTGATGTGAGTTTAGATGATATACTTGTGACACCTCTGAAACGCATACCTACTGTCGGTGGAGATGTGTTGCACGCACTAAAGAAAACAGATGCTGGGTTTGATGGTTTTGGAGAAATTTATTTTTCCTGGGTTGAACAAGGTGCTATCAAAGCGTGGAAATATCACAAGCGTATGACCCTGAATCTGGTCGTTCCGGTGGGTGAAGTTAGCTTTGTATTTCATTTAACGAATCCAAAAAATAAAATCCGGACAGAAAACATTGGTGAAGAAAGGTATTTACGCCT
>DTVI01000200.1 GCA_012963655.1 Sulfurimonas sp. | reverse complement strand
TTTAATATAAAGAGGTTTTTCGTCCTATGAAAGACGGCGTTATTGCTGACTTTGATATGACAGAAAAAATGATTCGTAAATTTATTCAAAAAGCACATGGGCGTTCGGCACTTATAAGCCCTCGTATCATTATTTGTGTGCCTTATGGTCTAACTCAAGTTGAAAGAAAAGCTGTACGTGAGTCCGCACTTTCAGCAGGAGCACGTGAAGTTTTCTTAATTGAAGAGCCAATGGCAGCAGCTATTGGAGCAGGAATTGACATTCGTGAACCTCAGGGTAACTTGGTAGTTGATATTGGTGGGGGAACAACAGAAATTGGTGTTGTTTCTCTTGGCGGTCTTGTTCTTTCTAAGTCTATTCGTGTTGCAGGTGATAAAATCGATCAAGCTATTATTGATTATGTAAAGCGTAAGTATAACCTTTTAATTGGTGAGCGCTCTGCAGAAGAAATTAAAATTGGTATTGGTACGGCTATGCCTTTAGATGAAGAACTAACTATGATTGTTAATGGACGTGATCAGGTTGAAGGTCTTTTATCTTCAATTGAATTAACAAGTGAAGATGCACGTGAGGCTATGCGTGATCCTTTAAAAGAAATTGGTGAAGCACTTAGAGCTGTATTAGAGGTTATGCCTCCTGATTTAGCGGGTGATATTGTGAACCACGGAATTATCCTAACAGGTGGAGGCGCTTTAATTCGTCAACTTGATAAGTTCTTAGCTGAATTAGTAAAGATACCTGTATATGTAGCAGAAGAACCACTATTAGCTGTTGCAAAAGGAACAGGACGCGCTCTTGAAGAGATAGATTTACTTCAGGAACTCTTCGAGCATGAATAAGGAGCTCGTAGGCTTTTTATTTTTAGCCTTTGGCATTGTCATTGGCGTATTAAAATTTACCTCATGGATACAAGATCCTTTTATTGGGGCCTTAAATGGGGTTAAAAACTTTTATCATGAAAGTGTTGAAGGTTTTAATTCATCTATTGATGAACACTTCACTCAACAAGACACCATTATACGACTTCAACAAGAAAACAAAACCTATAAAGAAAATAACTTACTCGCTCAAGAATTTGCCACTGAACTTAATTCTATGTTTAAAGAACATTCATCAGACCTAAAGATATCACCAAAGGTTCAACTTGTAAAAACCCTTTCATACGCAAAATTTGGTGACATAAATCGTGTATGGTTAGATATGAAAGACTTTAACACGTCTAAGGTGTATGGTCTTGTAAGTCAAGGTGTAAGCGCGGGTATTGTTACCTTTAAACATGGCCAAGCTATGGCTCTTTTAAATTCAGATTATAAATGTTCTTACACTGTTTTTATAGGTAAAAAACGTGCACCTGGAATTGTGCATGGAACAAATACAAAAGAGATGCTTGTTGAATTTATCCCTAACTGGATTAAACTTGAAATTGGAGATGAAGTCTCTACCTCAGGCTTAGATAATCTTTTCTTTACAGGTCTTAGAGTAGGGAAAGTACTTAAAATAACCAAATCACAAGGCTTTCAAAATGCTTTAATTGAGCCATACTTTGATGTGACTCAGCCCGAATATTTTCATGTAATTATGAAACGTTATTAGATGACCAGCTCTTTTATACGACCCTTGATAAGTTTCTTCAAAAATGAAAATTTAAGCCTAAAATAAGAGCTTGAAATAGTGTGTAAA
>DTVI01000199.1 GCA_012963655.1 Sulfurimonas sp. | reverse complement strand
GAATACAACAACAGTTACTAATGCCACTGCAATTACGATTGATACAACTTACGGAGATGATGACGACAATGACGATGATGACAATGATGATGATGACAATGATGATGACAATGATGACGACAATGACGACGATGATGTCAATGACGACGATGATGACAATGACGACGATGATGACGATGACAATGACGACGATGACAATGATGATGTAGCTGCTAGTAGCTTATTCCTTGACCTATATGCAAATGTTGAGTGTACAGGTGCACCAGTAGTTGGTGATAATGCAAACAATACCTTATTTCTTAATGGTTCAGAATCCATTAACTTCGATAATGTGAGTAATATAAGCAATATTACAGCTATAGACTTAAGTATTGGAGACGATCATAGCTTAGAGAATATTTCTGCGGAAGATGTTTTTAGTATGACGGATAATAATAACTTAACAATCTTGGGTGACGAAGGTGATAATGTAACTTTAGCAAATCCATCTCAATGGAGTAAAAATTCATGTCAAGTTGTGAAAATGGACATGAACTTAATGTATATACGACATTAATAGACACTGATCAAATTACATTAAAAATCGAAATAGATATATCCGTAGTGTAAGGGACTGTTTTTTTAAACATAAGACGTATTAGCCATGGGATCTTGGATTTTACTAACAAGCTTAGGTGCAATATTTAATTTAACCTTCTTCTAGTACTTCTTGAATAATTTTTATTTCAAGTACTAATAGTTTTTATAACTAAAAAATCAATCATATTATTAGGCACATATAAGTTAAAATCCCAACAATCTAATTGAAGGAATAAGACAGGCATAAGCTTTGTCAAGTAGTTCAGTGACACCCTTGTCTTATTAATTTTTATGAAATGAACTAAATATAAGCTTTAGAGTTTTGTGTGTAAAATTCTAATAATTAAGGATTTATACATAAGGGGACAAGTGACTTTGTAAAACAAGCAACATTTCGCTAAAATTCAAAAAAAGAATTTGGATTAGGAATAAACTATGGCAGTAATTAGCATGGGTGATATCAAAAAAGGCGTACGTTTAGAAATTTCTGGCGTACCATATAAAGTAGTTGAATTTCAACACGTCAAACCAGGTAAAGGTGCGGCTTTTGTTCGTTGTAAGGTTAAGAGTTTTGTTAATGGTAAGGTAGTTGAAAAAACTATTCATGCTGGAGATAAATTTGAAATTCCAAACTTAGATCACAAAACAATGCAATACCTTTATGATGATGGTGACATGTACCAGTTTATGGATAATGAAACTTATGATCAACTTGGTCTTGAATACACTGCCTGCGAGGAAGCTAGTAAATGGTTTAAAGACGGAATGAATGTTGATATAATTTTCCATAACAACAAAGCTATCAGCGTTGCTGCACCGGAAATAATGGAACTTGAAGTGGCTGAAACTGGTCCTAAAGACAAGGGCGATACGTCAAGCGGTTCAAAGAAACCAGCAACACTTGAAACAGGTGCGGTAATACAAATTCCTTATCATGTTCTTACGGGTGATATTGTTAAAGTAAACACAGTGGATTGTGAATACCTAGAAAAAGTAAAATAGACACTCCTATAAAGTCAAATTTATGAAAATCATATTGATATTATTATTTTCACTTTCGCTTTTTTCCTTTGAAGGGAAAAAGCTTTATGAATGTTCCTCTCGTTATAGTATTATAA
>DTVI01000198.1 GCA_012963655.1 Sulfurimonas sp. | reverse complement strand
TAAACAATAATGGCTAAACGCAATTATTGTGGCTAAGAGATCATTTTGCGCCCACCTCTGTTAGAAACTTTTAAACTAGTGACTGTGACAATGGGATGGGTTTTATTGTTGAGTATTCCATTTGGAATATTCTCAGCTTTGTACCGTAGTTCAATCTGGGACCATCTCTTTAGTGGATTTATTTACTTCGGCCAGGCGACTCCCAACTTTTGGTTAGGTATCATGCTTATCTTACTATTCGCCGTTAAATTGAAACTGTTTCCCTCCTTTGGAGGTGGAAGTGTCAGGCATATGGTACTACCGTCTATCGCATTGGGTATTGCTTTGGTCGCCCGTGTGGTGCGGTTCGTCCGCTCTGAGATGATAGGTGTCCTTCAACAGGATTATATACGTACGGCTAAAAGCAAAGGGCTTACACGCCGCAGAGTGATTCTTGTCCACTCATTCCGCAATGTTTTGATCCCTTTGGTTACAGATATGGGTTTACAGTATGGTTGGCTTTTTGCCAACGCTGTCGTGATTGAGATGGTTTTCGCCTGGCCTGGCATTGGCTGGATCACGGTTCAAGCCATCTCTAGTAGAGATTACCCACTGCTACAAGCAAGCGTCTTACTGCTTATATCCATTTTCATTTTGTTAACAGCTCTCGTTGATATAGCCTACCAATACATTGATCCACTAATTCGATTTGATAATTATGCTGCATGAGAGAGATTGGAGGCTCTTTGGTTTCTTTAGTGAGTATCAAACCACAGAAATCATGAATCTGTGGATTAGAAAGATAGTTTTAGTTCTATGGGAGCACCCTCGTTTGGGTCTTGGGGTAGCTTTAGCCTCAATTGTTCTACTCTTCGCGTATGTACTACCTTTGTATTACACAACTGATCCTTTTGTTCAGAACTTGCCCTCTAGACTTTCTCCGCCTGTATGGCTGAAGGGTGTCATCGAACATCCTTTAGGAACAGACCAGCTAGGTAGAGACATACTAAGCCGTTTAATGATGGGAACACGTATTTCGTTGCAGATTGGTATCGGGGCGGTAGCGGTATCAGCTATTTTTGGCACAGCGATGGGCATGATATCAGGGTACTTAGGAGGCTGGGTTGACACGATCATCCAGAGGTGGGTTGAGCTTCAAATGGCTTTCCCATTCATTGTTATCGCACTAATTTTAATGGCTTTTATCAGAGGAACACCCTGGACTATTGTTTTGGTGTTCTCATTCACTGGCTGGCCAATTTACGGTCGGATGATACGGGGTGTGACTTTAGCTGTACGCCAAAAGGAGTTTGTCGAAGTTGCTAAATCGATTGGTGGGTTGAATACCCATATTCTTTATCATCATATACTGCCAAATATCATAAATACTGCGATTGTCCTAGCAACCCTGGAACTATCGGTACTTATTTACGCTGAAGCGGCGCTCAGCTTTCTCGGTATTGGCATTCAGCCACCGACACCATCTTTAGGAGTTATGCTGGGTGAAGGTCGAGTCTATTTGTCCAATGCGTGGTGGCTCGCCACCCTGCCTGGTTTGGTACTGATGATCATCACTCTGGCTGTCAACTTCCTAGGTGATGGTCTTCGCGAAGCACTTGATCCCACACTTACTGAGTCTCCTAATCAATTGAGACCTGGTCTTGTCTAAGATCACTTACACTAATACCCTGAACTCCATATTGGACTCTAAAATGGCTGCG
>DTVI01000197.1 GCA_012963655.1 Sulfurimonas sp. | reverse complement strand
ATAAGTTGATTATTTTAGCTCATATTTAAAGATTTACTGTATCATACTAATTAGATTAAATTATGGAGTTCTATAATGAAAAAACAAACATCTGTATTGATGGCTATCGTTGTTGCATTAGGCCTTATGGCTACATCTGCTTCAGCTGATATCAAAAAAGGTCAAAAGGGTTACCTTAAGACTTGTAAGAAATGTCACGGAAATGGTACTAAGGGTGCAGCAATGCAAACTCAAGGCGCTTGGGAAGAATTATTTGCTAATGGTGCGGCAAATATTAAAGCAAAGCATGGTGGAACTAAGGGTGAAAAATTCTTTGGTGGTAAAAAGTTCAAGAAACTTGCTCCACACTTAAAAGACTTTTTATACCAATACGGTTCTGACTCAGGTAACGTTCCTTCTTGTGGATAAAAGCTTAGCTTCCGCGCATCTTGCGTAGAAACTTTGCATCGGCGTACTTAATGTACGCCTTTAACAAACCTTCTCCACAACCTACACCAAATCTAAACTTTTATTCTCATAGTAAATTAGAAACTATAACTCTCATTTTTTTACGTATAAGTGCTATTATTTAAGTATTATTTCGAGTTCTACTCTTCGGCTTCTTATCTTATTTTCTTTTTTATTGGCGTAGATCAGGTTTGAATAGGCATATCCATCTGTGCTTAGGATTTGACTCATCCATTTTTGATTCTTTTTTACTTGTTTTAGCTGATAAGAGTAGTCTAAAATATGCATAGCTCTGTTATTGGATAGGTGAGCATTTTTTAGATATTTTTGTGTACTTGGGGCATTCCATTCTGTGGAAGTGTAGCCATTTATCTTTAGATTATTGATTTGTTCTTTATAGATGGCTAATACCCTTGTTAAACGAGGCATAAACCTAGTTAAAACGTTTTTATGGGCCTTTGTTAGGGTTGAACTTCCTTGTTTGAAGATTAAACCATTGTGGGTGATTCTAAGATCTTTGTATATATGAACCGCTGGTGTATCTCTAAACTCATGTATAAGTGATTGGTATAGGTTTTGATAGAATTTTGGTTTCTTTTTAACTAAGCTTCCATCATCATGAAGCTTCATTATCCATATTTGACGTTTTTTATCAGAAAACGAAGTGGAAAATCCTGCAATTGCAAAGGTGTTATCATGAAGTAGGGTGAGGGACTTAAAAGCGTCATGACGGTCTTTACCAAATCTTCTTTCCCATAACTTATTCCCATTATGGTCGTAATAACGTACTAGCGCATCCATATCACCTTGATTCTCATTTTGAGAATAACCAACTCCAATGATATTGCCCTTGAAGTCCATGCTGATGTCGTTGAGCTGTTCATGGGCATTATTAAAGTAGTTTCTTTCCCATATAAGACTACCTTGATTATTAATCTTAATAAGGCGAATATTATCTTGCTTATTTTTATTTACAAAGCTCGCAGATATGAGATAATTACCTTGAGCCGTTTTGATAATTTTAAAGGCTTTTTGTCTACCTGCTTTAGGAAACTTTTTAATCCAGGCGATATCACCTGTATCATTTATCTTTGCACAAGATAATATAAACTTATTTTCTTCTTGTGAAACACTTAAGAGTATTAACCCTCCATCACCTGTTGCAACACCATCAACACCAATATCCTTATTAGGAGAGCCATATTTTTTTTTCCATCTAACCTGTCCATTAGGATTAAACTTCACTAAATATACATCACTACGACCC
>DTVI01000196.1 GCA_012963655.1 Sulfurimonas sp. | reverse complement strand
GAAGCTTGTGTATGATTAACAGATTTAAAAGTGGATCTTGTAGTTCGTGGGGATGGAGAAGAAACATAGAATACATAAATAAATAAATTTTGAATAGAAAAATCATTTGAACTTGTAGATCATCAATGTCAAAAAAAAGAGTCCTTCTAATAAATCCACCTTGGATTTCAAAAGATGAGAGCATATGGAACGGTGTGCGTTCTGCTATGCCTCCTCTAGGGCTGATAAGTATTGCTTCTTATTTAGAAAGCTTCGGATTCCATCCCAAATTTATTGACATTCATGTAGAAAAAATTAGTGGTGATGAAGTATTTGATCAGATTAAAGAATTCAATCCAGACATAGTCGGTTTGACTTGTATGACTGCAACTGCCAACGCTGCTCATGCTATTGCTGACCTTTCAAAAAAAGCTGCACCCAGCTGTATGGTAGTTTTTGGAGGTGTTCATGCGGAAGCGCTTCCGGATGAGACACTATCACATTTAAAAGTGGATCTTGTAGTTCGTGGGGATGGAGAAGAAACATTTTTGGAAATTTGTCAAGGTGAAACTCCCATCGAAAAAATGGCTGGAATATCCTATCGTACAGGAAACCAAATTATCCACAACCCCGCTCGTGCTGTTGAAACAAACTTGAGTAAATTTCCTATGCCGGCCTATCATTTAGCACCCATGGATAAATACTATCCTGCAATTGGTGCATACAAACGTCTGCCGGCAATTAATATGCTCATGACAAGAGGTTGTCCGGGGAAATGCACATTTTGTAATTCTGCAAATACAGTTTTAAGGACAAGAGAAGCCTCACAGGTAGTTGAAGAGATTAAATTCTTGAGAGATAATTATGGTATCCGTGAGATTCAATTTTATGATGATACTTTCACTGTCATGAAAAAGAATGTCATGGAATTTTGCAAGCTCATGGAAAAAGCTAAATTAAATATATCATGGGCTGCTTTCGTACGTGCGGACTGTTTCAGTGAAAAGATGGCTCGTGCAATGAAAAAAGCCGGTTGTCACCAGATTCTAATTGGAGTAGAATCTGGCGACGAAAACGTGTTAAAACTTTTACGCAAGCCAATTGACAGAGAACGGACAAAGAAAGCCATTAATATTGCCCGCAAGGCAGGCTTAACAACGCGGGCAGCATTTATATTTGGAAATCGTGGTGAAACCTTGGAATCTATGCAGAAGACATTAGATTTCAGCATGGAACTGGATCCCGATATTTGTCAGTATAGTGTTTGTACACCGTATCCAGGCACACAACTTTATCAGTGGGTAAAAGAAAATAGATATCTTGTAAGTGAAGAGTGGAGTGAATATGAGCTCTCAACATTTTTGATGAAACTACCCACTCTCAAAACTGAAGACCTCCACAGATTTTATAAATATGCCCATAAAGCTTTTTATTCACGTCCAATAATTATGTGGAGACAACTTTTACGTTCATCTCGTCCATCCCATATCATGGATCTAATTCATGCATTCTTTTTCATTATTCTGCGTATAAAAGTAGGGCGTAGAAGTGAAGCAAGAAAAGATTGGATTAATCACAAAAAGAACAATTTCTTTGATATTAAACTAAAAAATGATATAGCACCAATGTTAACTTATATTTCTCGCCAGGAAGGTCAAATTCCTAAGTCTGGACTGCACACAAAATTTACCTTGAAACAAAATCAACAGAAAAATAATATTGCCAAGTTAATGAACAACAGCT
>DTVI01000195.1 GCA_012963655.1 Sulfurimonas sp. | reverse complement strand
GGATTAGTGGGCAGGAATCTCATGTTCCCCCCCTATGCTTCAATCCAGGGGATATTTAAGGATCCATTAGACGGTTGCCATGGCCCAAGCAACTGTATATGGAGCCAGGAATTCTATGAAAGCGACCCATCCCGCGGCTTCCTGCGCGGCTTCACCTACGAGATCAACCGAGGTAAAGGACCGGTCAGTACGGCGTTACAGGGTATGGGTAGCGGTCACATTCCCTGGGGAGAAGGACATCACCAGGCCTTTCGGAAAATGATAGACCGGACAACCGGCATGGTTGCAATCTGTGAAGATCTGCCCGAAGCACACAATACTGTCACCCTGGATCACACACTCACTGATTCTAACGGCATTCCTGCCCCTAAAATTGACTACACCATCAGCAAGAACTCCCAGGCTATGCTCGATTTCTCGATCAGCAAAGCATCAGAAGTACTTCGAGCAGCAGGGGCTCTGGACGTTATAGCAACTGCGCCTATCAGCATTGGCGGATGGCACCTGATGGGCACAACTCGAATGGGTATTGATCCAGGTAATTCGGTTGTCAATGAATGGGGCAGAAGCCATGATGTGAAAAACCTGTTGTCGATGGCAGCCTATTTGTCACCAGTGCGGGAGTAAATCCGACTCGAACCATTCAGGCCCTAGCGCTCTATATCGCCGACAACATCAAAAAACGGCTGGACACATTATTCGATTGAGATGCCCATGACAGATTCTACCCAAAATGACCTGATCAGCAGTGACGGCCTGCCAGCAGCACACAAACACTGCCTTAAGTGGATAGCGGGCCAAATGATTCCGGCCAGTACAGACCTGCAGTTACCTGGTGCTGACGATGCGCAGATCATTACCAGGATTATGCAACGCCTCGGCAAGCAGCTCAGTGCCTTCGCAGAAATCTACGATTGGCTGGAGCAAGCCTCCTTAGAGAAATTTGAGCTATCGTTTTCTGAAATCAACGATGCCTGCAGCCGGACACTACTGGCTGATTTCAGGAGCCAGAAAGCCCCGCTGGCGGGCGCCTTAATGGTCACCATTGCCTCCTGCTACTATGAAGATGAACGCGTCCTGGAATCCATTAAACACGAAGCCAGGCCACCCTTCCCGCTGGGCCATAAACTGGACCAGGGAGACTGGAGCCTGCTCGATCCTGTTAAAAGACGCCCTGCATTTTATCGAAAGACCGACTAACCGTGAATTCTTACAGCGATGGGCTGCGCTTCATTTTCAGATGGAGGCGTCCGATGAAAACCTCGATCAACCATCACCACCTGTGCATTCTTATGAGGACTGTAAGTTTCGTTTTCCCTGATCGTGAACCAAGGTTGTCAGCCAATGCCACCTGACTTAATCCTGGGTAATTCCAGTCGCCGTTTCTCGGGGGTTACTTCCACCCTGCTACAGGTACTGCCGCATCAACAGCAGGCTTGTGAACTGGCTGTTCTGGGCAGCCATCACCTGCCGAAAGGCACCCCGGTAATCGGCTTTCTTGAAGCTGTATTCATGTTGCGACGGCTGTCAGGCAATGACTCTAACGTCATCTTTCATGCGCGTAGAAATGATGAAATGATTCAGGCATTAGTGTTAAAGCTGTTTTCCGGGAACAAGCTGAAAATTGTTTTCACCTCTACCGCGCAACGCCACCACAGCCGGTTTACCCGCTGGCTGATAAGAAAAATGGACGGCGTTATCTCAACCTGTGATGCTGCTGCCTTTT
>DTVI01000194.1:569-1730 GCA_012963655.1 Sulfurimonas sp. | reverse complement strand
AAAATGAACCCTATGTTTCCCTCGACTTCAAACCCCACAAGACAGGCCAAAACAAACAAGATGTTAAGACTCAAAGTAACCAGAGCAATAAAGCCTGAAACCCTGTAGTAATAGAGGACAAAGAGAAAAACAAGAGCACACCCAACCACAGATGCAAAACGAGCATACTTAATGGAGTCTTCCCCTAAACTCGGTCCAACCGTTCTTTGTTCAAGAAAATCGAGTTGAACAGGAAGTGCACCAGCTCTAAGAACGAGGGCCAAATCTTTGGCATCTTTTAAAAGAGCGTTGTACCCACCACTTCCTAAAGTAATTTGGGCCCGACCGCCAGCAATTCTGGCCTGAATATTCGGAGCGCTATAAACATTTCCATCCAGAATGATGGCCATTCTTTTTCCAATATTGGAGCCTGTTGTTTCTTCAAAAATTTTGGCCCCGGCGGATTTGAAGTCGAGGGAAACATAGGGTTCATTTTTTCTTTGATCAATATTGACTCGAGCGTCCTGAAGGGCATCACCTGTTAGGCGAGCGTTCGTTTCGACCAAATAAGGAATTTTAGATTCAAGTTCATTATTGAATTTATTAACCTTCTTTTCAAAGGCCAGCTCATAACCTTCAGGAAAATCCTTTCGAAGGTATTTGTTAACCTTTTCAAGGTAAGTACTGAAACGCTCACCCTTTTTATAAACAATGCCCGCCTCTTCAGTTTTGGACACCCATCCATTCATCGTAGAAAAAGGAACGGTACTATTCACAATTTTAAACTCAAGCTTGGCCGTTTTACCGATCAACTCTTTGGCCCTTTCAATATCTTTGACCCCAGGAAGCTGAACAATAATTCGATCCTTTCCTTGAGAAAGAATTTCAGGCTCCGTCACACCAAACTCATCGATTCTATTTCTTATAACCTCAATAGATTTGGTGACAGACTGTGATTCAAGATTACTCTTCGTCACTTTGGCCAGGCCGTACTGAAGAGTGGTGCCTTCCTCTTCAGTCAATCGAACATAGGAAGGTGGAAAATATTTTCTAATAAGACTTTTGGCCTTTTCGACATCCGCTTCATTTTCAACGATGATACTTTGCCTGGGATCGCTTGCTCTAGAATCATCTAAATCCCCAATTCTAATTTTGAGGTCTTCTTCCTTAAGGAGATACTCA
>DTVI01000194.1:0-501 GCA_012963655.1 Sulfurimonas sp. | reverse complement strand
GGAGATCAAGACCAAGACTAATTTTGGACTTAAAAGGAAAGTTTGTTTCTTCATTAAAGTTAAAAACCGTAGGAATAACCGCTAGAATTGAAACGACACTTACCACTAGCAAGAAAGTGAAGCGGTACCACCAACTTCTCTTCATTTAACACTCCTCAATTAAGAAATAAAATCGGTCCCCTAAGAGATTTCCGACACATATGCTAATATAGAAGATTTTTGGACACTTAGGCAACTAGGAAGGTGAAACCTTCGTTTCACCCGATGGATCAGGATTCTTTTCCTTTTCCAAAACAGTAGTCACCTCTGGGGTCTCAACGCTTTCACTGCGCACATTGTCAACCAATTCATCCTTGGCCTTTTGAAACTCCCGAATTCCTTTACCCAAGCTTCGGGCCAATTCGGGGAGTTTTTTGGGGCCAATAAAAATGAGGGCCATAAAAGCAACAAGAAGGAGTTCTCCACCACCTAGTCCAAACATATTTATACTCCTGACCCCCA
>DTVI01000193.1 GCA_012963655.1 Sulfurimonas sp. | reverse complement strand
TTGCTACATCAAGGCCCTGTGTTTCTTTATCAAAAAGTACAAGCTTAAAGCGTTTTGTACTTAAGGCTTCACTTAATGCAGCTGAACCATCTACTAAGACTGAACTATAGCCTAAGTCATCTAATAAGGATTTAAACAAACGGTTCTCAAAGGAGCTTTTCTTAGCTAATAAAATATCAGCATCATATTGTGAAGATACAGGCATATTGGCTGTATCTTCAGCATAAATATCATCTTCAAGTGCAATATTTGCCTCAGGTATACTAACTTCAGGAATGCTAAGTTCTTCTTCCCTTAGCATTACTTCACTGTCTTGCTCCACTTCAAAGTTCGTATCATCTAAACTAAGGTTCATATTAAACTCTTCATCTAAGTTTGTGTCTAAGACACTCTCTTCAATGATTGGCTCAAGAACCTCTTCTTCCAAAACTAACTCATCAAGAGTGATTTCTTCAAGAAGAGCAGCCTCTTGGAGAGGGGATTTTTTAAGATACTTTTCTTTTTCTGCCTGAGCTGATATAGCCTCTGCATCAACAATCTTATGCCCTATAAAATGATTTAGTAAAGAAATGATTTCTGAACGTACTAAAGGTTTAGTTGTATATTCATCCATACCCGCGTCCATAAAGCGTTCTCTATCACCCTTAAGCGCATTCGCTGTTAGTGCAATAATTGGTATATGTTCAACCTTATAGTCTTCTTCATATTCTAGAATTTCTTGAGTGGCTTCAACCCCATCAAGAACTGGCATCTGAATATCCATAAAGATGACATCATATTGGTTGTTCTTACGTTTTTCAAAGGCTTCTAACCCATTATTGGCAAGGTCAACTTTAATACCAATATCTTCAAGTGTACGTTTAATAAGTTTTTGATTAATTAAATTATCTTCAGCAACTAAGGCCTTAGCATCAAATTTTGATGTTTTTTCATCATATTTACGTTTTTGAATAGTCTTAGTTTTTGACTGATTAAATTCTTCAACATCATGTGATTCTAATATACCACGAATCTTAGAAGCTTGCATTGGCTCATACATTACCTTAAATACATTAAGGTTAAGAGAATCAATTTTCTTCATGTAATATGATTTTGTAATTAAAATCATATGCTCGGGATGTTTTACATACTCATATAAATCTTCTTCTGTTGTGTAATCATAATCTGTAAACATAAGGTCATAAGAGATCTTTTGCTCAAGTTTATTAAGCTCGTCAATACTTTTGAAGCTTTTATAAGAGACACCATAAAAGTCAAGGTATTCACGTAAGTTTGTTTCTTGAACCTTGCGCTTAGAATCTGACTCAAGGATAACAGCATTAATATTAGAGTACTGATCACGCATAGATTCATTAAGTGTTTCAATCTCTTCAAAATCAAGTTCGAAGAAGAAGGTTGTACCTTGACCTGGTTCACTCTCAAGATCAAGTACACCACCCATAAGTTCAATAAAACGAGATGAAATAGTAAGACCAAGACCTGTACCACCATACTTACGTGTAATAGAAGAATCGGCTTGACTGAAGGCATCAAAGATCTTGTCCTTCTGTTCTTTAGTAACACCAATACCTGAATCTTTTACGGAGAAGCGAACACGTGTATGCCCGGCTTTTTCTTCTTCAACATTAATTTTACGGATATCAACAGTAATTGCTCCACCAGAGTTAGTAAACTTAACGGCGTTAGATAAAAGATTAATTACAACTTCTTAAAGATACAGCCTTACATGATGAACAAA
>DTVI01000192.1 GCA_012963655.1 Sulfurimonas sp. | reverse complement strand
TCTGATCGATGAAACTGGATATGTTTTTTGCTCTTTCACCTAATTGATATCGTTGATCTACAAGCATATCGGGTCGCTCGATCGCCTCGCACAAACAACGAAGGTTCTTGGCTGAAACGATACAGATCATAACGAAGCCATCTTTTACCTGAATGGGATGAAAACCAGCACCAGCGGGTGGGTTTTCTAATTGGGCATTTTGTATCTGCCCTGGAATCAGCATCATCATCGATTCCATCATGGTCACATCGATATAATCACCCCGACCTGTTTTTTCCCGGCCCAGTAGTGCCGTTTGAATGGCACCAAAGGCATAAGCCCCGGTTAACATATCTGCGATCATGATACTCCAGATAGGCGGCGGCTGATCAGGTTCCGGCTGCACCTTTGCAAAGGCAGCATCGAAACCACTGGCGGCATGGGCAATCGGTGCGTAAGCAGCATGATGTACGAAGGGTCCGGATTGGCCAAAACCAGAGATGGAGCAATAAACCAGGTCATCTCTGTTCTCGGTCAGCGATGCGTAGTCAAGGCCGAATTTTGCCATAACCCCCGGCCGGTAATTTTCAATGACGATATCTGCATCCTGTGCCAGAGTTCTTGCCAGTTCCTGTCCTTCCGGATCATTTAGATTTATAGCCACACTCTGTTTGCCGGCATTGAAATGAGCAAATATTCGGCTGTTGCCTTTGGGTCCTCGAATCACATCTCCACCATTAGGCGGTTCTATCTTAATGACAGTAGCACCACAATCTGACAAGAAGCGCGTGCAGATAGGACCTGCGAAAACGGCAGAAAAATCCAATACCGAGTAGCCTGTCAGCGGTTTCAGGGTTTGCTTTACTGGCGGTTTTTTCTGCATAGCCTTGTATCGTTGTTATTATAGGATCATTGGGATCAGTATGGCATATCTTGCGATTGGTGGTGTAGCAGGGGTTATCCGATTGGGTAATTGCCTGTTCAGAATCATATTCGTATCAAGTCGCCGCTATGGTTTATAGTTTGTTGTTGGTATAAAAGGAACTTATGGCTTGCAAGTACAATACCTTTAATGAATGTATGCTTACTTTAGAGATCACATTAGGAACACACTATGTTTTCGATTACACAGCTAGTAACCAGGGCTGCGCAGGTTAATGCGCAGGGTCTGGCAACCAGTGATAATGAGCGCCAGCAATCCTGGTCTGAGTTACTGCTAAAGATCAGATGTTTTGCAGGTGGATTGCGCGGCCTGGGCGTCGATTCAGATGTTTGCGCTGCTATATTGGCATTGAACAGTGACCGTTATTTTGAATTCATGTTTGCAGTGCCCTGGGCTGGAGGCGTGTTCCAGCCCATTAACACGCGGTTAGCGGGTCCGGAAGTCGTTTACTGGCTAAATGACTCTGAAGCGGAGGTGCTGGTGTTGGATGCTGCCTTTGCACCTTTAGTCTCTGAGATTAAAGATCAGCTCAAACACGTCAGGCATTTCATCTTCATAGATGAGGGGCCAGTGCCGGCTGGTTGCGTTGCATACGCTGACGTCATCACTGCCGACCCGATGGATGATGCCGGTAGATGTTATGATGACGTTGCTGGACTTTTTTATACTGGCGGTACCACAGGACGGTCTAAAGGTGTCATGCTGTCGCATAAGAACTTTGTCTGTAATGCGCTGCAGGCGATGTCGATGATTACCCTGAATCCAGCGGACAGAATATTACACGTGGCGCCCATGTTCCATATAGCGGATGCCTTTATCTGTATGATGTC
>DTVI01000191.1:19821-23881 GCA_012963655.1 Sulfurimonas sp. | reverse complement strand
AGCATAGTTTATATTTACTTTACAGGGAAAATTAGTTTCCTTTAAATCGGTTGTTATTGATTACTTAAATCATTTTTAACTTTATTTAAAATAATCCTTATTAATAATCATAAGATACTTGTTTTCTAGGTGATTAAAAGTATCAATCCTGAACAATTCTTCTACTTATAGGCCTCTTAAACAAAACATTTATATAAAAAACGATAGAATAGAAACAATTATGCTCTCAGGACTCTAGAAGTCATTTAAAGAGTAAAACTTTTTTAGGAAGTGATATGGCAGAAGCAAACTACGGCGCAAGTAATATTAAGGTTCTTAAGGGACTAGAAGCAGTACGTAAACGTCCGGGTATGTACATTGGTGATACAGGACAAAAAGGTCTTCATCACCTTATTTATGAAGTTATAGATAATTCTATTGATGAAGCTATGGCTGGTTTTTGTGACACAATCTCTGTTACACTAACTAAAAAAGGTACTGCTGTTATTTCTGATAATGGTCGTGGTATTCCTACAGATATTCACGAAGGTGAAGGAATGTCTGCTGCTACTGTTGTTTTAACTGTTCTTCATGCAGGTGGTAAGTTTGATAAAGATACTTATAAAGTATCTGGTGGACTTCATGGGGTAGGTATTTCTGTTGTAAATGCTCTTTCTTCTGATCTAAAAATGACTATTTTCCGTGAAGGTAAGGTTTTTGAGCAAGAATTTAAAGAAGGTATTCCTCAAGAAGCACTAGCTGAAACAGGAACATCACGTAAGACGGGTACAACCATTGAGTTTTTCCCAGATCCTACGATTTTTGACGCGATTATCTTTGATTATGAATATTTATCTCGTCGTCTTAAAGAACTTGCTTATTTAAATCCTAAAATTACTATCAAGTTTAAGGATGACCGCACTAGTGAAGATAATACATATCACTTTGAGGGTGGTATTGTTCAATATGTTGAAGATATTAACAAAAAAGAAGCGATCATAAAACCTATTTATTTTTCTGATAAATTAGAAGATATAGAAGTTGATGTAGCACTTTTATATTGTGAAGCTTATGACGAAAAAGTATATTCATTTGTAAATAATATTAGAACACCAAATGGTGGTACCCATGAAACTGGTTTTAGAATGGCACTTACACGTGTTGTTTCAAATTATAATTCTAAAAATGGTGCGGTAAAAGAAAGAGATGTAAAAATTTCTGGTGATGATGTTAAAGAGGGTCTAATTTGTATCGTTTCTGCTCGTGTTCCTGAACCTCAGTTTGAGGGTCAAACAAAGGGTAAACTAGGAAATGCTTATGTGCGTCCATTAATTCAAAAACTAACGAACGAAATTCTTTCAAAATATTTTGAAGAAAACCCTTTAGAAGCAAAGATAATTGTTCAAAAATCACTTATAGCTGCTCGTGGACGTGAAGCTGCTAAAAAAGCAAGAGAACTTACTCGTAGAAAAGATTCTATGACAGTTGGAACACTTCCTGGTAAACTTGCAGATTGTCAGAGTAAAGATCCTGCTATTTGTGAATTATACCTGGTGGAAGGGGATTCTGCAGGCGGTTCAGCTAAGCAGGGTCGTGACCGTGTTTATCAAGCAATTTTACCTCTTAAAGGTAAGATTTTAAATGTTGAAAAAGCACGATTAGAAAAGATTTTAAAATCAGATGAAATTACTAATATGATTACCGTTATGGGTTGTGGAATTGGTGAAGAATTTAACCCTGAAAAGCTTAGATATCACAAAATCATCATCATGACCGATGCGGATGTTGATGGTTCTCATATTCAGACATTATTATTAACATTCTTTTTTAGATATTTTCCTCACATTGTTGAACAAGGATATTTATACCTAGCTCAGCCTCCACTTTTCCGTTACAAAAAAGGAAAAACAGAGATTTATTTTAAAGATGACAGAATGATGAACGATTTCTTAATTGAAAACGGTGCAGAGTCTTTAGAAGTTGATGGCATTGGATCATCTGACTTAGTTGAATACCTAAAAGTAGCCGATCATTACCGTGGTTCATTAGAATCATTAGAGCGAAGATACGCGCTAATTGAGCTGATTCGTCACTTCGTTGAAAACCCAGATATAGCTGGAATGAGTCATACTCAATTATTTGATGCGGTTAAGTCTTTCTTAGATGATAGAAATTATAATATTTTATCTTCTCAATCTACTGAAGAATCTTTACATCTATTTGTTCAAACAAATGATGGTATGGAAGAGCTTATTATCGATGATTCATTATTTTCTTCTCCACACTTTACAGAAGCTCATTATATTTATGAAAAACTTCGTGACTGGGGAATTCAAACAAGTAAAGATCCTTTAGATATGCTTGAAGCTGCTACTGAATTTGCTAAGAAGGGTTCATATATTCAGCGTTATAAAGGTCTAGGTGAAATGAATCCTGAACAACTTTGGGAAACAACAATGACACCTGATAACCGTGTTCTTTTACGTGTAAATATTGATGATTCGGAAGTTGCTTCTGATACCTTTAATTTGTTTATGGGTGATGAAGTTGAACCTCGTCGTAAGTATATTGAAACTCATGCAAAAGATGTTAAACACTTAGACGTGTAAAAATACGTAAGGGGAAATAAAAATGATTAGAATTTTAAACCTCTTACTTATAAAGAAAAATTAAATGCTATACCCTCACCAAAAAGAGCGATCGCACCGCTTTTTATTGGCCCTTCGTACGGGTCTTCCCTTATTTTTATTAGCTACAATTTTAATGTTTTTTCGCCTTAGTCACTATTTTGAAACTATTCCTGTAGGTTTTTATATTTCAGCAATTTTTCTCTTGGCAATTTCTATTTATTTTATTTTTTATATGATTTATAGAGGTTTTAATGAACAAATTACAGATCCAATAACACATACCTTTACTAGACAAAAAGTTATTTCTATTTTAAAAGAAGAAATAAAAAAAGACGGTGATTATAGTATTGTACTTATTAGTATTGAAAATCTTGCAGATATTAATTCTAAATATGGAACCTATACAGGTGATAATGTATTAAAACGTGTAGCGAGTGAAGCTGGTCATTTTTTTGAAGAAAAAGGTTTTGATAAATTTCCTATTGGTCATTTTAAGGGTGGGGACTTTATTATAGGTCTTAAGGGAAATTATAATTCAATACGCCCTTTTTTAGAAATGATGTGTTTAAAGTTTGATGAATTCATTATGGATGATATAGAAATAAAGGTTAAAGGGGCAATTGTAGACAAGAGTTTAAGTTCTGATGTTCTTGCCTTGGTTGAGAGGCTTCTTGAGCTTAAAGAGAGTGATATAGATGATGGTGTGTATATAAAAATACCCACTGAAGATGATATAAATTTATTTGAACTAGAAGAAAATATTCGTTACGCGATTACAAATAGAAAATTTTTATTAATGTATCAACCATTACAGGCTAATAAAAACATTGCTGAAGTGAGTATCAAACTTCAGGGCAAGCATGATAATATGATTCATCAAAAGACTTTTATGCCTGTGATTAAGAGATTAGGGTTTGAGAGAGAGTTTGATGAAATATTTTTAGAAAAAATATTGTTTATTTCTAAAAAGCTTGATAATATCTCTTTTGCCTTTAGTATCTCTCCATCAGTGCTTAGAAATAAACGTTTTGTGCAGCGCTTTAAACAAATGGTTGAGAAAGAAAATATAGACTTTTCAAGTTTAATTATTTTGTTATCTGAAAAAGAAGTATATTCTAATATGAAACGATATAACGACTTACTTCAAGGTTATAGACAATTAGGTGTACGTTTTTGTTTGGATAATGTTGGTTCTATGAATGCTTCTGTTGAGTATATGAAACGTCTTGAGATAGATATCATTCGTTTTGATAAGCCCTTTAGTAAGCATATTAATAAACTGGTGTATGCTTCATTTTTACGAGCTTATATAGGTATATCTAAAGAATTGCGAATCAAGTCATGGATAAAAATGGTTGATTCTCAAGAAAGTAAAGTTGAATTAGAAAAAATGGGAATAGATTATATTCAAGGAAATATAATTTCAAAGATTATAAACTTTGATAAACTAG
>DTVI01000191.1:0-19721 GCA_012963655.1 Sulfurimonas sp. | reverse complement strand
ATAGATTATATTCAAGGAAATATAATTTCAAAGATTATAAACTTTGATAAACTAGAAGATATTTCCTAAGAAAGATAAGTACGCCTCATAAGGAGTGTGAGCAAAGCTCATATTTTTTGTAAGTAAAATAGATAAATAAGGAACCAATAATGAAATATGGTGAAAAAATAGTTACAGAGTTTAATGTAGAAAAAGATTTAGAGATCTGGCCTAATGAGCATAAAAAGAATTATATTATAAAGATGACTCTTCCAGAGTTTTCTTGCCTTTGTCCACGTTCTGGCTATCCTGATTATGCAACTATCTACCTAGAATATACACCTGACGCTTATGTAGTTGAGTTAAAGGCAATTAAACTTTATATTAATTCTTTTAGAGATAGAAATATATCCCATGAAAATACGGCGAATGAAATTTATGACATTTTAGAAAAAAAGCTTAAACCTAAGTATATGAAGGTTATTGCAGATTTTAACCCTAGAGGGAATGTGCATACTGTTATAGAGATAGACAGTACAAAGGTATAGGTAAGATATTTTAAAAACTAGCATGGATAATAAGAGTACTTTAGAAAAATATATTCTTATTGGCTTGTCTTAGGACGTTTAAGTCCTATTAGAAGATAAAAATAGATTTTTGCACCTTACACATTATCCACACAATTTATTCATATAATACACATAGAAAAAGAGAAGAAGGTTCTTCCCCTTTCCTTCTTTTTCTTTTCAACTTTATTTATTCTCCCCTAAAATATTTTTAGCTTATGTTATTCTCCCCTTTGAACATAAGCTATCTTAGCTTTACTTAATGGTAGTTCTAAGGATTATTCTGACACCTTCGGCATAAGAGCTTTATAAAGTTCACTTCGTTTCTGGTTGCGAAGCTACAAGGATAAAGCAGTTCACATTTGTTATAAGGTTTCCATCCCCAATAAAAAAGCACACTTTCTTTTTAAAAACGCTATAATTGTATAAAATTAATATAAACAGTAAAGTATGATAAGAAAAGTTTTTAAAAAGAATAAATCAAATCCTAAACTTGATGCGATAATGAAGAAGTATAAGATCCCTAGAGAGCTTCTTAGCGTAAATAGAAAGATGGTCTCACGCGCTATTTTAATTGGGCTCTTTATCGCTATGATACCTATGCCTATGCAAATGTTAGCGGTTACCCTAATTGCGCCATTCTTTCGTTTTAACGTGCCTATTGGTGTGTCTTTAGTTTGGATTACTAACCCTTTTACTATGCCTTTTATTTATTATATTGAGTATATAACAGGGAACTTTATTTTGATGAGTGAGGGTGTATATGATTTTCAATTTACTATGGGATGGATACAAGACAATATAGGAAATATATTTATGCCTCTTTATACAGGAGCGATATTTTATTCTATTATCTTCTCTGTTACAGGGTATTATCTTATTAACTGGCTTTGGATTATTTCAGTTTCAAAAGATAAAAGAGAAAGAAATAAAAAGTAGTTTTAGAGATTTTTATCTTCTTCTTCTTTAATATAAGACCTTAACCATTTAATTGCAGATACTTCATCTTCTATCTTACCTTCAAGTTGTTCCTGATAAGCCTCATTAAGAATACTTTTAAACTCTAAGCCAGCTTGCATTCCCTCGTCTATAAGATGTCTTCCTAATAAGAATGCCTCAGGCTTGTATTGATCTACCTTTAGTTTTTTGGCTTTATTAAGTAACCATTCACCGGCAGGATATATTTTATTTTTTGCTTCTTGTGTTGTACGCCCAAGATGATCTGCCTTTGAAACTAAAACAAGGTCTTGAATATTTACTCGAGTTGATAGTCGTCTAATAGCAGGGTCTTTAGACTTTTGCTTATAAAGTTGCGAAGGTGTTAGGTGCTCTTTGACGAGAGGTATAATTTCTTGAAGTAGAGCTTTTTCTTCACTAAGGGTATTTATAAAAGATATAGTTGGTTTTAAAAGGTGTTCATGGGCAATAGATGTAATTTTCCCATTTTCTACCTTAGTTGCTTCAACCTTACCAAAGTCATGACATAAAACAGCTAACATCAATACAAGGTCTTTCTTGTTTTGCTTGGTTTTAAGTTCAGCCATTGCGTCTATGCTCATCATGGTATGCACCCAAACATCACCCTCAGGATGATAGGTCTTATCTTGAACAATACCTTGAAGGGCTTTTAGTTCACTAGGAAGGGCCTTCATATCATCTAAGAGCTCAAATCCTTGTGATGGTTTGTTAGCCTTAAGTAAGAGCTTTTTGTATTCTTCAAAGATACGCTCTTTAGGAAGTTCTTCAAGCATCTTGTTTTTGACCATAGTTTGACATAGTTTTAAGGTGTTAGGATGAAGTGTGAAGTTAAAACGCGCAGCAAACTGAACTGCTCGAAGTATACGAAGAGGATCTTCTATAAAGCTTGTATCATGAATATGTCGAATAAGACCTTTTTCTATATCTTTACGTCCTTCATAGGGGTCTAGAAAGAACTCAGTCTTGATATCATAACCAATGCTATTCATAGTAAAATCGCGACGTTTAGCGGCAGTTGTATAATCTAACTGACCATTAGTTTGAATATGAAAACCCTTATGTCCCTTGCCTATTTTAGTTTCAGTTCGTGGAAGAGATATATCAATATCATAATCATCAAGTTTTATTTTTAAAACGCCAAAACTTTTACCAACCTCATGTACAGGGGCTAGGTCTTTAAGTACTATTTTTAGTTTATTTAAGGTGCTTACTCCATACACTTCAATATCAATGTCCTTACTTTCAATACCCAAAAAGTGATCGCGAACAAAACCACCAACGATAAAAGCACGTGCGTCATGTTCCATTAAGGTTTGTGCTAATAAGATAATAGAATTAGGTATTTTCATAATAAACGTTTTAAGGCTTCTTCAAAAAGTTCTTCATTCTCATCAAAACTGTCATCTGAGTTAAAGATATCACTCATGCAGCTATACAAATCATTGTTTTTGATAATGAGATTAAAGGCTTCTTGTCTATCTTCTAGCCAGGTCTGATTATCTTCTTGATAAGAACTTAGTTTCATTTTGACATACTGCATAACATTATCTACATCTTCTGTATCGCTCATAAGTGTTAAGAGATACCTTGAGGCAGATCGAAGTTCTTCTTCATAGATTTTTTTATTCATATAAATAGCTACGGCAAGTAGAAGGGAAATAGATTCTATGCGTCGTCCATAGTTACGTGTTTTCCAGTGTATATAACACTTTCCTAAAAATGAGGTGTGATTTATGGTAGTTTCAGTAGGCAATGCTTAAGTCTTTATAATTATTTAGTATCTTACATTATACACTAAATTTATAAGAGAGATATAGATAGTAATAATGTGAATGAATTAGGTTTTGCTTAGCTTTATAAGATATTAGAAAAGTATAATTCACTCATCAAAATAAAAGCACCTATTTTATGGAGATAAAGATGATACAGATGTTTGTGGGGATATTATCAGAGCTAAAGTCTAAGTTCATAAAGATATTGATATAGCTGGACATTTTAAAATCAATGACAAAATTATTTGACTCAGAAGTGAGTAGGGTAAGAGCTGAAGGTCTAGAATGGTATAATGTTAGAATTAGTTTTTAAATAAATTATTAACTACTACCTTTATAAGGAAAAATATGGAAAATATATCCGTTATTGACGCTATTACTTTACGTTCATCAAAAAGAAAGTTTTTAAATAAACCTGTATCAAAAGAGATACAAGAAAAAATTTTAGATGCAGCCTCAATGACACCCTCTGGTGCAAATATGCAACCATGGGTAGTGTATGCCATTTCAAATAAAAAGGTTCTTGATAATGTTGGAAATGATATTATCGAACATATAGAGAATGGTGGAGATGTTGATCAGTTTATTCAATATTACCCATTAAACTGGATTAACCCTTATAAAAAACGTCGTATCACTACGGGCGCAGGTCTTTATAAGCACTTAGAAGTAAATAGAAAAGATGATGAAAAGCGTAAAGAACTTTGGCATGATAATTATCGTTGGTTTGGGGCCCAAACAGTTTTCTTTATTTGTACGGACAAGTCTCTTATTGAAGGTGCTCAGGGCGCTTTCATTGATTGTGGTGCTTATATGCAAAGTCTTATGTTAGCGGCTCAGGCTTATGGAATTGATTCTTGTCCTCAAGGTTCTACAACAGAGTATGGAAAAATCATTGCAAAGACTTTAGACCTACCTGAGAACCTAGCCCTTTTATATTCTATTGTGCTAGGATATGAAGACACATCAGCTATACAAAACACGTATCAACCACAACGTGCTCCATTAGAAGAAATAGTAACCTTTATAGACTAAGATCTATTTAGAAAAAGATTTTGTCCAAGAAGGGCAAAGTCAATCTCGTTTTTGTAAAATTCCCCACATTGAATATAATAAATCTTCTTTTTAATCATCTTTATTTATTGAAGTGTCAACATAAACAAGTTAAATGTCTTTTGACTCTGGTTCTTAGGAGATATTAGAAAAGAAAGATTATTTCTTCATAGAGTTTAGATCAAAGGCGAAGATAGAACCTTCTCCTTCTTTGCTTTCGATGATAAGGCTTGTATCATGAAGTTTCAAGACGTAAGTGACAATGGCTAGGCCTAGGCCCATTGAGTTATCCCAGGTGTTTTTTTGAACACGGTAGAACTTGGAGGTAATTTTATCCAGTTCCGTTTGGGCTATTCCCATTCCCTTATCTAAAACCATAAGCTTATTATTCATGATAGAAACAGTGACATCTTCTTGAGAGTATTTCATAGCGTTATCGATAAGGTTAATGACAACGGTTTCAATCATTGTTTTATCGGCTTGTATCTTGTAAGATTCACCTGAAAAATATATTTGTCTATTTTTATATTTTTTTCCAAGATTCATAATCACTTCTTGAGCTAGTTCTGCTATATCGAAGGATGTTTCTTTTATCTTTAAGTCTTCATTTTCAAGTTTGACCGAAAGTGAAAGTCTATCAATCATTGATGTTATTTTTTTAGAATTTTGCATAATTTTATTAAGAAAACGCATACGGATTTTTTCACTTGTATTAGGATCATCCACAAGGGTTTCTGCATATCCTTGTATAGAAGCTATAGGGTTTTTAAATTCATGGCTGATGGCAGATAAAATATCATTTCTTTGTTTATTGATAAGTCTTAGTCTTGCGGTGTATTTTCGTTTTTGCTTATCTCTATTGTGCAGCTTTTTAGCAAGATTTTTTAGGGTTAGTGCGATGTACAAAAATTCTGAAAAATATTCTGGTTTAATGATGGCCTTATAGTTTTTTTCAGATATCTCTCTTAGGTATTCGGTTAATTGCATAATATCATGTCGAATTTTTTTACTGAGCTTATAGGCCATTACTAAACTGATTAGAACAAAAATAGAAAAAACAATGGCTAAACGAAACCATAAGCTATAAAACTCTTCCATAACAGACTTAAGACTAACAGAAAGACGAAAAAATATAGGTTTATCTTTAAAATTGAGTTTTTTAGCCACATATAAAAAGTCAGTTTTAATGGTATCTGAATAGCGGATAATAAATCCATATTCATGTATTGCCGCATCCATGACTTCAGGGCGACTTCTATGGTTATCCATCTTTTTCTTATCTTTATTAGACTCAGCAAGAACAAGTCCTGTATCACTAATAATTGTTACACGAAGCTCACTTATTTTATGAATGTTTGTGGCAAAGGTATTAAGGTTTTTAACAAAAGGAAGTTGCATTTGTAAGAGTGAAATTTGTTTTTGAAGCTGAATTTTATTCTCATCTATCGTTGTTGTTTTAATACTAAGATAAGCCACTAAGGAAGAGATAAGTAGAGTGCCAAGAAAGATGGCTAAGAAATTTAGAAAAAATATCTGATGAAGTTTTAACATAAGAAATTATACCTTATTATGAAAGGGTATAGCCTACACCCCGTACGGTTTTGATATATTCTTTTTCTTTAGTAGGATCAATCTTGTCTTTAAGTCTATTGATAGCAACATTTACTGTTTTATCTTGATAAATATCATCCCCACCCCAAACATTTTCAAGTAAGAAGTCTCTGTCTAAGACAATATTTTGATTTTTAATGAGTGTAAGTAAGAGATCAAATTCTAGCTTTGAAAGTTCGATATTAAGCTCACCTGCTTTAATCTCACGTGTTTGCGGAATCATAATAATATCTCTATAAGAGATCTTTTCTTGATTAAAACCTGATTTCGTACGTTTAAGCACGGCCTTAACACGCATAGCCACTTCTTTAGGACTAAAGGGCTTAGTAATATAATCATCCGCGCCTCTGTCAAAACCTTCTTCTATATCGCTGTCTTTATTTTTAGCAGAAAGGTAAATAACGGGTGTTTGAATCCCCTTTCTTCGCAGTTCTTGAACAAACTCGCTTCCTTCAACGCCGGGAAGATTTCGGTCCATAAGTAAAAGGTCAATAGGTTCTTCTTCTAAGAGTTGAGAAACATTTTTTGTGTTTAAAAAACCAATGGTTTCATATCCTTCTTTTTGAAGGTTGTATTCAAGTAGCTCTAGAATATCTTCTTCATCTTCTACAACTACAATGAGTGCCTTGAGCATTTAATCTTCCTTATAACAATATATCTTTGTATGGTACCACGGTCTTTACACTAGAGTATAATCTTTGCAATATTAATGGCATGATGAGATGTACATTCGATTTTACAAAGGGTACTTAAAATTCTTACATATTCAATAGATAGTTCACCTTCTCTTATTATACGAGAAAGTATCTCTTTTTTCAAGATGGAATGTAGGTCATGATTGGAAAGAAGGCTGAACGAGTAAATGAATTTTTTATGTTAGTATTATAAATAATTTCATAGAATGAATGAGCAAATTTTATATTTTCTATGAGTAAAATAGCATCTAAGGATACCGTATGAATGAAGAAGAAAAGCTAAAGTTTTACCTAGAACGTTTAAGAGTCCTAGCTGAAGAAAAGATTGAAAACAAGATAAGTGCTATGCAAGCCTTAAAAGAATCTCTCAATATTATTGAGGGTGAACTCATCGGTTATTAAGTAGCTATCATAGTGTCATTATAGAATTTTAGATTAAGGAAGATGAACTGTATTATCACGAAACAACAATGGTAGATATTTATGGAAATAGTTTTGAGCATAGGGGTGAGGCTTTACCTTAAGTGTTCGCTCCGCTAATGAGTGAATGGATACTTTTAGATTTTTAAAAATAAAATTATCTAAATTTTTATTTATCCTGCTTAAGTAAGTTAATAATATCTTTTTCTATCTCTTTTGGCTTAGTTAATGAACTATATCGTTTAATAACCCTTCCCTTTTTATCTACTAAAAATTTTGTAAAATTCCATTTAATAGACTTTGTCCATAAAAAACCTTTTTGCTCTTTTTTGAGGTACTTGTAAAGAGGAATCGCGTTGTCACCATTTACATCGATTTTTTCAAACATAGGAAAGTCTACCTTATAGGTAGAAGTACAAAAGAAATGTATCTCTTTATTGGACCCAGGTTCCTGCTCTTTAAATTGGTTAGAGGGGAAGCCTAATATAACGAAACCCTTGTCCTTATGCTTGATGTAAAGTGTTTGTAAGCCTTCATACTGAGGGGTAAACTTACATTCACTAGCGGTATTTACAACTAAGACGACCTTATCTTTGTAAGAAGACATAGAAATATTATTGCCTTCAATAGAGGTGGCTTTAAAGTCATAAAAAGAGTGGGCATGAAGTGAAAGGATTATGCTAAGAAATAAGTAAATGATTTTCATACTTTAAGTATAGCAAAAAATTATATAGGATAATGTAAACTTGTATGATAAAAAAGAGAAGGGTCTTAGCTAAGCTTCTTTCCCTTATCACTAGATAGGATAGGAATGAAAAGAATCAAGGTCTTATTCTCATTGAGCAAGTTCTACTCTTAATTGTCTAGAGGCACTTAGCCCTTTTTCATCTACAACCTTGATTCTAAACTCTCCTAAAGAGGGCTTCCAAAAAAGAGGTTTATTAGACTCGCTTTTCCCTATAAAAGATTTATTTATATACCAAAAAGCCTGATGTGAGTCTGCATCTAAGATGGCTGTAAAAGGGATAAAGGTTTCTGTCATCTTATTGGCTTGAAGTGTATACACAAGGCCTTTTGTAGGGGACTGAATAAGAGGGCTTGAGCTTTTCTTGGTTGATTTAGTACATCCTCTTTCATAAGGAGGTGCTGATTTCTTTTGTATTCCGGCCATTAAAAATATCTCATTTATGTCACTTGGCCAAAACTCAAAAACTTCCATCTTTGTTTTACCCTTAATTTGAGTACATGCTCTAAGTCCTGTTTTTATATTGATAGGAATTTCTCTATATACATTTGAAATATCAATAGGGGAAACACCGGGGATAAACCACCCTTTTTGTATATTGGGGCATAACTTACTTGGTAGCTTCCCTGTAGTTTTACAAATATCCACCTTGGATATATTTAAAAAGATTTTTTGCTTATCATCTTCAAAAATATCTTTTTCATTGAGGGCCTTAAAGATATTAAAAAATAAGGGTGCGGCTGCCTGGCGTCCTATAAAAGAAGGGTTAGCACTTCCGTCAAAATTTCCAACCCATACCACTAAGATATGTTTATTTCCTATACCTGCACTGAGGGCATCTCTAAATGCAAAAGAGGTTCCTGTTTTCCAGGCATATTTTGGTGTTTTTTTATGGATTCCAAGGTATTTAGTTTCATTTACAGCAGGATTTTGACGAAGCATATCAAGGGTAAGATAGGCACTTTCGGGAGATAAAAGTATATTACTATTTTCATCTTCGGAGCTTTTTATTGATTTAATTTTTTTAAAAGAGCCACTATTAGAAAGGACTCCATATAAGGATGCAATCTCAAAAATAGATACTTCCATACCACCAAGTACAATAGACATACCGTAATGTAAGGGTTCTTTCATCTGAGAGATTTGTGCTTCTTGTAAAAATTTATAAAAACTTGGATTCGCAAGTCTTGAAGCTAATCTGACTGCAGGGATATTTCTACTGCTAATAAGTGCCTTTGTTGCAGTAATTGGCCCTAAAAATACCTTATCATAGTTTTCAGGGGTATAAGCTTGAAGTCTATAGGGTGTGTCTTTCAAGAGTGAATTTGGATGAATAATACCTTGATCCATTGCCAAGGCATAGGCAAAGGGTTTTAGAGTGGATCCGGGAGAGCGTTTAGCCAGGACTCCGTCAACCTGACCTAAGATTTCAGCATTATAAAAATTTTCAGAGCCCACCCAGGCTTTTACTTCCATGCTTTCTTTATCTAATAAAATCGCCGCGGCATTTTTTATACCAAGGGAGCGTCTTTTATTAATCCAGTCTTTTATCTGCACTTCTAAGATCTTTTGTTTTCTCATATCCAGGGTGGTTTTGATAAGACCTGAGGCAAAAGGATTTTGAGCCTGTAAATAATTGGTAAAGTGTGGGGCAAAAAAAGGAAAGTCTTTTCGTGTATAAATATGTAAAGGAAGACTCATCCATGTGTCTAAGTCCTGCATCTCTTCTTGTGAGAGAGAATCTTTATATTCATTAAAAAGTCTTTTTCTTGCTTTTAACATTTCTTGGTACCCTTTAGTATTTAAGGGGTTACGTTTGGTAGGATTTTGAGGAATAATGACTAAGGATAGTGCCTGTGGGATACTTAATTCAGAGGCATTCTTATGAAAATATATTTGACTTGCGGCTTCAATACCTTCTATATTTGCGCCATAAGATACAGAATTAAAATAAAACTCCAAAATATCTTTTTTGGTGTAATGCTGCTCGAGCCAAAGAGCATAAAATATTTGTTTGACCTTTCCTGGTATTGTTTTAGAATTAAGGTTAAAGGCCACTTTGGCCACCTGCATGGTTATAGTTGAAGCACCAACACGCCTTTCATTACTAATATAAGTACTAATGAAGGCCCGAGTCAAAGCGGGAAAATTCACTCCGGGATGAGAATAAAAATATTTGTCTTCATACATCAAGCTTGCATTTATAACATGCTTGGATATCTTCTCATAAGGAATCCATAAACGGTATTTTTCATCTTTAGATAGGGTAAGACGTAAGGTGTTATTATTGGCATCTTGGTATAAACTAGAGTAGGTATGCCAGGATAATACTTTTTTATTAGGGACTTGAATCCATTTATAAAGGAAAAACCCTGCAAAAAGCAGGATGAAAATTAATATAAGAAGTTTTTTCAAAAATATTATTTTTCTGAATTTACTTGTATGCTTGAGGCCTGAGTATGTGAGATTAAGTCAGGATCGTACATAGATGAGGCAGAGGCTGAAGGGATAATAAATTTGCCTGCTGTCGTTGCCTTGACTTTAAAACGAAGCTCAGTAACTGAAGAAGAAAAACCTGCATAAAAAACAACCCTATCTTCACGTACGTCAACATAATCTGCGCGCCATGTATTGATATTTCTTGGAACACTTTCTCTTATGACTTCAAATCCACCTGGTAAAAGATCTACAAGTACTACATTTGAGATATAAGATTTTTTTGTGGAGCGTATTTTGATTCTAACTTCTAGCTCATCTCCTTGATTTACTTCGGTAACAACACTTCCATTTTTATCAAGATACTCTTTAAAGATTTCAATACCTTGAGATAATGCCTTTGTATAAGGCTGAGTATCGTATCCTGACTGTACTAACTGGTAAAACAAAGGAGAGTTAGATTCTATGCTTACCTGTCCTTGAGCTAAGGGTACATTGGTTTTCATAAAAGGTTTAAATTCTGTCTTTGGCAGAGCTACCTTGTTAGTTCCGATAAGGAAAAATTCTAATTCGTCTTTTCCGTATTGTTTTTCATTCTTTACAGAAAATGCACTTAAGGCCATAACAGTATAAGAAGCAGAAATAGTATTTAATTTCCCAGCTATTACGGGTTTAAGCAGGGGCATGATATTGTCCTCTACATTCAGGTTCATCTGAGGAAAATGCTTTGATACAAGGTAAATGTATTGTGCATTCATGGTCAAATTAGATTGAAAATCTGTATATCCCGTTTGGTAAGAAGGATCAAATGTATTAATCAGTTTTTGTGCGCTTGTATCTTTTTTAAGAAGCTTATATGAAGCAGCCAAGTAGGCAGAAGTGATATCTTTTTCCCATGAGTTTTTCTGTTTAGAAAGGCTCTCATGTAAATCAACAAGATAATTAGTGGCTACTTCTTTGTTTCTGATTAAGAGATATATGGCTATGGCCCTGCGTCTAGCTTCGAGTATAGAAGAAGTTTGCTCTCTTGCTACCTTTCTTAAATAATCCATTCCATCCTTATGCAGGTTCTTAGGTATATTAATATCTAATGAACTGTCTTTTAGCTCGCTTAAGAAATGAAGGGCATATAATGATGCAAACTCACTGACATAGTTTGAACTTGGCCATAAGGAAAATCCTCCGTCACTTAATTGACGGGTTTGAAGCATAGAAATAACACCATGAGCATTTTGAGTCGCCTTGTTTTTTTGATCTTCAAAGGCAGAAGTATTAGAAAGTGCTATCCACGGAAAGGTTTGGGAGATGATTTGTTCGGTACATCCGTGGGGATAAGTGCTTAGATAATCTGTCATGCCTGTGGCTAAAACAAAGGGAGAATTGGAGGCACTTAGGCTTTTTGAAGAAAGTTCTTTATAAAGAACTCTATCTACCTTAATAATACCAATACCTTTTTTGTAACCTACCTTTAGTGTTGTTGCATAATTTTGAGCAGGTCTAATACTTAGGGTAGCCAAGCGGGATTGAAATTTTTCCCCATGTTTTGCAGTAAAAGTAATTCTTCCCTCACCCAGACTGTTTAGTGCTTTTAGTCTAAAGGTAACCTTGTCTTCATCTCCTTCAGAGATCTTCTTAGTTACTTTTTGCTGAGATAAGAGTTTCAGGTTTTTACTTAGTTCAATGCTGATGCCAACTAAGGCATCTTTTCCACTTCCTTTAAGAGAATTGGAAACACCTACTGTCACTTCAAACTCATCATTAGGCGCTGCCATAGTTAATACATTTGGAGAAAGCACAAAGGGCCCACGAACCTTTGTCTTTGTAAAACTTGAACCCATAGCATCATCACTTACAGCAACGGCCATAATCTTTAAAGATCCGCTAAAACTGTCTGGAACCTTGAAACTTAGCTCTTTTTCATGTGTATCTGCATTAATTATGCCTGACCAATATACTGCAGGTTTATCAAGTGTTCTTTGAAAGGGGTTTAGGTTCTCACCTACAAGGTATGAAGATATTTTTGCCATTATACCACCACCAATTGCAGCCGCTTGAATATACTTGCTAAACTCCGGTAAGATCAAATCCAAGATTTGGAAGGTTTGAACATCTAAGGCTCTTTTCTTTAGAAAATGTTGGCTTGGTTCTGGAAGCTTGTATTTAGCAACTTGTAAAATCCCTTCATTAATGGCGTACACAATGATCTTGGACTTTCTATCTGTTTTGTATTTTATATGAAGTTCATCACCGGGCTTAATAAGCTTTGGTGTTGTTAGGTCTACCTTGATCTTACGTTTTTCACTGTTAATATTAAAGGCTTGAACAGAATAGGAAAGAGGTGAGGTAAAGATTTCATTTGAATTGATAGAACGCACAAAGGTGACATTAACATAGGCATTTCCTTCTAATCCTTTAGGAAGGATTATGTGTTGAATAGAACTGCTTGTTTTTGTTTTAAACCACTTATGAGCATGTACCTTATCACTTTCAATGGTCACTAGACCTGTCCCTATATAAGGGGCAATAATATTCATTTCAATGGTCTCACCCGGCTTATAGGTCTTTTTATTTAATTTCACACTCAATTCTGAATTTTTTTCCAAGGCCCCTGTCATATTCCCACTAGTAGCTACATGATAGGCTATACTTGAAAGTAGTTTTCCGTCTTTGTTTTTAATGTTAAGGTTAAAATCACCGCCAACAGTAGTGTTTAGTTTGAGCTTGAGACCTTTTTTATCCAGCTTAAACCCCTTTGTCAGCCAGTTTTCTTTTTTAATAACGGTTTCATATCTATAACGTCCATCTCTTTGTTTAGTTAGAACAGAAAGACGTTTGTTATAAATTAATTCCATTTTTAGATCTTTTAATGCAATCTTGTCTAGTACAGCATTAACGGCAATAAATTCTAAGGATCGGTCTTGGTCTTTTTTAAGATAATTAAGCGCTCCATCTGCCTTAACCCCTAACATATATTGAGCATCTGAAACTAAGGTTGTTGACTTTGCCTTGACGCTTCTTCCTCCGTCAGGTTCAAACCCTTCTGCAGAAAAATCAATTCTAAAGCCACCCCTTTCATAAGGAAGTTTTACATCAAAAGAAGCAAAACCTTCCTTATCTGTCTTAATATCTTCAAAGGCTATATCTTCTTGGCGGCGTACCTTTTCATCTAGAAGTGGGGCTCTAAAGTTGTAAGCAGAATATTTGGAGAAATAAAACTGTGTTGGTATTAGTCTTGCACTGGCTTTTATAATTCTGTTTTGAGCAGGAAGACCAAACAGATTTGTTAGTTTTACCTCTGTTATTAAATCTTTTATACCTACCCAGCCCTCTTGAATACGGGGCTTAAAAGAGGTTCTAATCTTCATGGTATCAGGCTGGAACTCTTCAACAGAAAAGTTTACACCACCTAGATAATCTTCTCTAACATAGGAACTAGAGGTCTTATGAGGGAGATAAATACTAAAGCTATAAGCACCGGTTGCACTGCTTAATTTTGTTGCTAAATCAATTTCAAAAAAGCCACTAGACCCTAAGGTATAATCTTTTTTATAAATAAGCTTGTTTCTTGCGTCACGTACTTTTGCGCGAACTAAGGTGCCATTAGTAAGGTCAAAATTTCCTTGTCTGACAATAGCGGCTAGATGTATATTTTCACTAGGACGATAAATCCCTCTATCACTAAAGGCAAAAGCAGAAAGCTGAGAATCAGGGTTAGTGTTATAAGACTTAATTCCTCCAATATCAAACTTCGAAAAACTAATGTTTCTATTGGATCCATTATAAGGGATAAAAGATAAGTCATTACCTTTTTTTGCCACAATTACAGTAGGTGCTTGGGCATTATGATAAGAGTCTAAGTTATAAAAACTTGCCTTGCCCTTTGAAGAGGAATATGTAGAAGCAATAGCTTGACCATTTTTACCAAGAACAGTTATATTGGCTCTGCTTACCGCCTTACCTTGAGAAATTGACTCTATAAAAACATCTCGAGATCCATTTCTTGCTTTTTTTATAACAAGGCCCATGTCTGTAATAACTATCATACGTTTATCATTTAGATAATGTTGACTTCGGTTTTTATTAATATCCCAGTCTTTGACCTCTACGAAGAAGATTCCACTTCCCTTCTTTTTTAGATACTGTGTAAGATTTAAAGAAGCATAGTTTCTATCTTTTGGATGAACAGAAGCTAAGGAAATAGTCTTTTCGAGTTGCTTGTCTGTTATGTTGTCAGCATTAAAGTTATAAGATCTAAAGCTTGGGGAAGTGATATCTCCATAGGTTTGGGAAATCAGATGATTAATTTGGTCATCTTGAAGCTTTTGTATAGTGACCTTTAAGCCCGAAATACCTCGTGTAGAAAAGGAAAGCTTTTTCTCACCTGAAAGGGCTAAAAGTGAGCCCTCTCCCATAATCTTTAATTCGATTGGATAAGAAGGAATAATTTTTGTTTCTTTTAGGTCTCGTCTAAGTTCAAATCCATTAATGGACTTCATTCCCTTACCTAGGGTTATTTCAACATTTCCTCTAGCAGCTATTTGAGTTTTAATAAAATAATCTTTGGAATAATCTTTTGCATTTTCTAAAATATTCAGTTTTGTATAGTCACGGTTTTCTTTTTCTTTTTCAGATAATTTTATTTTAACTTTTAAATATTTCAAAAACTCTTTTCTTGAAATACTGTCTGTTAAGGCAATATGAAATATTTGTTCAGGATTAGCGTGCTTATCATTTATTATGGAGTAATTTGCAGAATTAATCTTTAAAAAACTGTAAATATCAGGAATTAAAATTTTACTTTTTTGTATTTCATGCAAGTTGGCATTTCCAAGGCTTGTCTTAATACCCTCATTTAGATGTAGTTTGATATACCTTTCTTTTGAGTCAATATTTATGATGTTGGAACGAATATAAGCTGTTTTTAGATTTTTTTCATAGCTTAATTCAAAAGGAACTTCTTTATTTCCATCAAGGAGTTTGAGATTTTTGACTAAAGATTCTTTGTTTACAGGGTGAGTAAAGTTAAGTGTAGAAAAAATATTATGATCTCTTCCCTCCGCAACATCTTGTTCGAGGTTCATATTGTCTACGGTTGCTTGGAAATAGGGTGTACTAAATTCTATTCTACTATTTTCAAAATCTAAGGATTTCTTTGCAAAAAGTTTTGTATTTATTTTGACAATAAATTCATGATCAGCTGGCCAATCTTGTTTGGGTAGAAATATAAGGGTATTTTCATTTTCCCATTTCCATATTCCTGAAAGGGCAGGACTTAAAGACACGCCTTGATGTACTTCTTTACCAATGAGGTGTAAGGGTGCAATAGCTGAATTAATTTGTTCTCGGTAATGTTTATTGTTTCTATTAGCACTGTTTTTAAAATTTATTTTAATTCTATCTGGCGTGCTATGGAGGGTAACACCGGGAAAATTAGTAGAAGAAATACTAAGATGTGCGTCTTCTTTTAAAAAAAGATACTTATAAGAGAGTAAGACAGAAGTTATGACAAGCATACCTGTAAGAAGATAGACAAGAAGTTTCTTTTTACTTTTTTTCTTGAGCTTTTGCTTCCCTTGTTCTTGTGTCTTTTTACTTTCGTTTATATCCTTCATTTTCTTCCCTTTTTAAAATATTAAGAAATATTATCTAACTAAGGATACTAAGCTTCTTAAATAAACATTTTTTAGCGGTGGCCTAAAGTCTAATCCCTTTTCAAGTATAATCCATTTATGAATAACTTACCTATTACTGAAGTCCTACCTCAAGTTAAGCAAAGCCTAATTCAAGAAAATCGTCTTGTTTTACAAGCGCCACCAGGTGCAGGAAAGACAACAGCCTTACCCTTATCCCTTTTAGATGAACCTTGGTTAGAAGGTAAAAAAATCATAATGCTAGAGCCTAGACGTTTGGCTGTTCGTTCTTCGGCGGCTAGAATGGCGGAACAATTGGGTGAAAAAGTAGGTGAAAGAATTGGGTATCAAGTCAAAATGGACTCCGTTCAAAGTACTAAGACAAAGATACTCATTGTCACAGAAGGTATCTTAACTCGCCGTCTTCAAGCTGACCCTTCTTTAGAAGATATTGCCTTAGTGATTTTTGATGAGTATCATGAGCGTTCTATCCATGCGGACTTATCCTTAGCGCTTTGCCTTGAATCGCAGATGCTTTTAAGAGAAGATTTAAAACTACTTATCATGTCTGCGACCTTAAATACCTCGGCTATCTCGAAGTGTTTAGATAATGCTCCTTTGATAGAAAGTAAGGGACGTTCTTTTCCTGTAGAAGATATATACTTAGATCACAAAACACCTGAACCAAAAAAGAAAGAACTTCCTGTTTTTATTTATAACTTACTCTCGGGTATTCTTAAAAAAGAAGAAGGAAATATCCTTGTTTTTCTTCCTGGTGTAGGTGAGATTAAAAAGTTAGAAGCAAAACTAAATGAAGGGAACCTGTCTAACACTTATGTCTCATGCCTGTATGGAACCCTAAGTAAAGAAGAACAAGACAAGGCAATAAAAGCCCCTGCTAAGGGAAAAAGAAAGATAGTTTTAAGTACTAACATAGCGCAAACATCTCTAACCATTGAGGGCATAAAGATCGTTATAGACTCAGGTCTTCAAAATACTTCGGTATTTAATTCAAGCTCAGGTATGAACCGCCTCATCACCTCTTTTATCTCCCAAGACTCGGCTACACAAAGAGCAGGAAGAGCAGGGCGAACATCAGAAGGTAAGGCGTATCATCTTTGGCATAAGGGAAAAATACTTTTAAAACATGATGTACCTGAGATACTTTCTGCTGACCTAACATCTTTTGTTTTAGAGTTAGCGGCTTGGGGAAATGAGGATGTACATGAGCTTTCTTGGATGGACTTGCCTCCTTCACACGCACTTGACCATGCTTATGCTTTATTAAAACAGTTAAATGCCTTAGATGAAGAAGGAAAGATTACTGGGCACGGTAAAAGTATGATCTCTTTTGGTTTACATCCACGTTTGGCACATATGATGATAAAAGCCAAAGAGATGAAGCTTTCTTATGAGGCTTCTTTACTTTGTGTTTTGATAAGTGAAAAAGATATATATACAGGCTCTTTTCGCTCAAGTGACATGAAAGAAAGACTATCCTTTTTACATGAGGTGAACCAAGGGGCTTCAGTACACCAGATAGATACTAAACATTGTAAGTACATTTTGAAGATGGCCAAGCGTTTAGAAAAAATCATATCAACTGATATCAATATAGAGATGACAGGTGTTTTATTGGCCTTTGCCTATCCTGAAAGAGTCGCTCAGCTACGAATTGAAAATGGCTCAAGTTATTTACTGGCTAATGCAAAAGGCGCGAATTTAAATAAAGAAGACCAACTTATAAACAGTAAGTACTTAGTCGTAAGCGACTTAGATGGAAAAACACAATCAGCACTTATATATAAGGCCGCAGATATTTCTAAGGCACAAATACAAGAGCATTTATCAGACTTGATAGAAGATAAAGAAGTATTAAGATGGAACGAAGAAGAAAAACGAGTAGAAGCTAGAAAGACAAAGGGTCTAGGGGCTTTAATCTTAGAAGAGAAGACAATGCCTACTCCATCAGGAGATAAAGCGGCCTTGGTACTTATACAAGCTATAAAAGAGGAAGGCTTAGCTGTGCTAGCATGGGATCAAAAGACCTCTTCTTTAAGAGATAGAATAAACTTTGTAAATTTACATAATAAAGAGAGTTTTGCAGATCTAAGTGAAGAACATCTTTTAGGAAGTATGGAGGAATGGTTATTGCCTTATATAGAGGGTAAAAACTCTTTCAAGTCCCTTCAAGGATTAGACCTATATGGGATACTCTCAGCCCAATTAAGCTGGGAACAGATGCAAGAACTAGATCGTCTTGCCCCTTCAAAATTAAAGGTGGCCAGTGGTTCAAACATTTATATAGACTACGAAGATATTAACAAGCCAATACTCGCGGTTAGATTGCAAGAGATGTTTGGAACTCAAAATACCCCTACCGTTCTAAAGGGAAAGATAAAACTAATGATTCACCTACTTTCCCCCGCAAGAAAACCAATGCAGATAACACAAGATCTAGAAAGCTTCTGGAAAAATACTTACAGTGATGTGAAAAAAGAACTAAGAGGAAAGTACAAAAGACACTACTGGCCAGACGATCCTCTAACAGCAATAGCCACCAGCAAAACAAAAAAATGGATGTGAGGGGCGTAAACAAACGACGCCTGCGCGTCGTTTACTAAAGAAACATCATTTCATGACCGCGATAGCTTGTTTTGTAGCCCCGGAACCGAAGCTGTTGTGCCATGGGCACCAGCGAAGGCCTCAGCACGGACTACCTAAGAGAATAAAACTTGGGTAGATATATAACAACTGAAATACTTAAAAAACTATCTACTCAACCACAGGTAGAGGCTTAGTCAAAAGATAAGCCCCCATCAGGATAGGAGCAACGCCGATAAGCTTTCTAAAATCAGGTACCTCACCTAAATAAAGATAGGCAAAGAGCAAGGTTAAAACAGGAACAAGGGCAACCATAGCACTGACCTTAGTAACAGAGATTCTGTGTAAGGCTTCCATCCAAAATATTTTTGATATTCCAAAGATAAAAAGTCCAATGATTAGTACATAAGGCAGGGCAGTTTTTATATTTTCTAGACTTAATTCAGGCTCAAAATACCAGGCTAAAAAAGAGATGATTGGCAATGCAAAGAAGGTTCTAAATCCTAAGACAAGTTCAGATGAACAAAACTTTCTTGCTTTTTGAGAATATAAGTTTGCAATGGGGGCGATTGCTGCAGCTATAAGAATAAGCAAGTCCCCCTTGTTAAAGACAAGTTCATCAGGAAAGAGTACGATTATTGCACCAAGCCCCATAATAAAAGCACCTAATGCATGGATGAAATCTATCTTTTCTTTTCCAAAGACATTAAAATATACATAAGAAAAAAAGAGTTGTAAAAAGATAATAACAGAAACATTTCCAGCAGTTGTGTAGCGCATACCTAGAAAAATTAAGACAAATAATGTGGTGATCCAAAAGCTTGTTAGGAATAAAGGTTTATAACTTTCTTTGTTCTTAAGCTCATGAAAAAGCTTTTTTTTAATAATAATAAAAAAGAAAAAGACCAAAGAAATAAGCAAAGCAAAGGCGTAAGTATGCAAGGCACCTATGGCAGATAATGCAATAATAGATAAAATAGGAAACCAGCTTTCAAAAACTGAAACTCCTAACATAAACAGTTCGCCTTCTCGTTCTTGGGTCATTAGCTTCCTTTAAAGTGGCTAATTATACTAAAGAAAATACAGTATTTACTCAAAAATACTTACATACACTTGGACAAACTTCGGTATTAACGAAGGGCTGAACACTAACTACTAAAATAACAAGCTTAGAAATTAACAAGATAGCTCAAGTAGAACCTGCTTTTAATATCTTCGCCTTCAGACTCGAT
>DTVI01000190.1 GCA_012963655.1 Sulfurimonas sp. | reverse complement strand
CTACAAAATATCGAATCCGGCAGTTCGGTGCCATTGCTCAAACGCCTGGTTAACGGGCTCCTTAATCCTGTCTATCGGATCATAGATGCGAGTCTTCGAAACCAGAAGTATACGCGGGAAGATAACATAATCACTGAAGCCTTACAGGGTAATCCGGGCTTCGACCATCTATATTCAGATGATCAGGGCGAAATGATAGTAGCTGCTCACCCGATCATCGACCAGAATGCCGTGATTGGCGCAGTCGTTCTGAAGCAGAGCACCAACAGAATCCTTGAAGTTCGTCGCGATGCGCTCAAGCGCATCGTCAACTTCTCGATTATATCGGTCATCTTATTTGCAAGTATTATTCTCGGTTTTTCTGTCAGGCTGGCTGGCAGAATTAGGCGCCTGGGTGCAGAAGCCAATAATGCTATCGATATCTATGGCCGCCTGAGAACCAACAAAATCTCGTCTGAGACAGATTCCGGCGACGAAATAGGAGACCTGGCCAGGAGCATTTCAGGGATGTTGACCCGGTTACACCAACACAATCAGTTCCTGGAGAATATGCCCAGAACGCTCCGACATGAGATAAATAACCCGTTAAATGCACTCTCGACCTCCCTGCAAAACCTTGAAGGCCAAACCGATGATAAGGCAAAAACAAATATCTGGATAGTGCAAAAAGAGGCGTCAACAGAATTGGTATGATCGTTCAGAACCTGGCCGATGCAGCCAGCCTCGAAGAGGCCCTGATAGGAGAGGAAATGGAGGTTATCAACCTCCATAATCTAATCAAAAACTATCTCGCCAACTGTAAAGTTGTCCACCCTAAGGTACAATTCGAATACCAAGGTGCAGATCTACCCGCTTATGCTGAAATCTGTGATTTCCGCATAGAGCAGCTTCTCGACAAATTGGTAGACAATGCCATCGATTTCGCTTTACCCAAAACAACGGTCAAACTGGGTCTAACTGCAAGTGCTCAGACGATAAGCTTTTTTGTTGAAAACCAGGGAGACCCTATTCCGGAATTAATTAAAGACAGCCTGTTTGATTCGATGGTCACTGCCAGAGACAAGAACCCGGACAATCGATTGCACTTTGGTATCGGCCTTTATGTTGTCCGGGTTATAGCAGACCATCATCGAGGCAGCGTCCAGGCAATTAATCTTAGCCAGGATAGTGGCGTTCGCCTGGAGGTTACCTTACCTCGCTATATCAATACTAAACCGGATCAATCCACAACTCTGGCAGACGCCATCAGTTGATCTGAACTTTCCCTTGCCCAGTGTATGGACTGGAAATAGCAGTCAACTGCCACTGACCTTTCACGCCAGCGGCAGTCAGCATCTCAATCAAGGAAATACTGATCTGACTGGTCAATACAAAATCCAGTCCCTCTCCCTGTCTTGGCAATAATTGCAAGCGCATTAAGCCATCTTTAAGCGAGAATAGTTTAGTTTGAAAGCCACTGGCACGGCCTGTTCTAGCGGATAACTCTCTTCTGAATCAGCAAAGGGTTGCTGAAAATCAGCCTGTTCCAGGGCCTGTTCTCGCTTGAAAGCCTTGACCTCTTCCTTACTGGAAGGAGAAGTCTGCGAACTGATATCCGGGTCTATTTCCAGGTGTTGATTGAGCGCCTTGAGAATCAGCGATAAAAACCGTCTGGTCAACCAAATCCTGAACTCTTTGTCGTCATCACGACTGACCCGCAGCAGAATACGATCCTGTTCCGCATCATAACGAGCCTGGATTTGCCGTATCATTGCCATTTC
>DTVI01000189.1:646-1761 GCA_012963655.1 Sulfurimonas sp. | reverse complement strand
GAGTCGCAATTATTTGGCAAGCAAGTCATGCAACAGCGTTTGCGACAACAACGCAAACAAGACCCTAACACGATGATCCGCAACCTGATGGAGCTGAGCATTGGCGCGCCCGTTGTGCACATTGACCACGGCGTTGGACGTTATCAAGGCTTACAAACCCTTGAAGCCGGTGATCATGAAGCGGAATACTTAACCCTACAATACGCCGATAGCGATAAAATTTATGTGCCCGTTTCATCTCTCCATTTAATCAGTCGCTATACTGGCGCTGATGCTGACCACGCACCTTTGCAAAAGCTAGGCAGCAGACACTGGGACAAAGTGAAAGAGCGAACCGCAAAACGCATACGCGATGTTGCTGTAGAACTGCTCGACATTTATGCTCGCCGTGAATCAAAGCCTGGCTTTGCTTTTAGCATCCCTCAAAAAGACTACCACATTTTTCGCACCGCCTTTCCCTTTGAAGAAACACCGGATCAATCAACCGCCATCGATAGCGTTGTCAACGATATGGTTAAAAAACACAGCATGGATCGTTTAGTGTGTGGTGACGTGGGTTTTGGTAAAACAGAAGTGGCCATGCAAGCAGCTTTTATCGCTGTTCAGAATAATAAACAAGTGGCCATATTGGTGCCCACGACCTTGCTAGCTGAGCAACACGGCCATAATTTTCAAGATCGCTTTGCTGATTGGCCCATCAAAGTAGCTGCCATTTCACGATTGCGTTCCCAAAAAGAATCGCAACAAATCATTCACCAATTGTCCGAAGGTAAAATCGACATTATCATTGGCACACATAAGTTATTACACAATGAAATTAAATTTAAAGATTTAGGTCTATTAATTGTCGATGAAGAACAGCGCTTTGGTGTGCGGCAAAAAGAACGCATTAAATCATTGCGTGCTCACGTGGATATTCTCACATTGACGGCAACTCCTATTCCACGAACACTGAATATGGCGTTGGTTGGCACACGCGATTTATCAATTATTACTACGCCACCCGCACGACGCTTATCCATCAGAACTTTCGTTCATGAATACGATGCCTCTATTATTCGAGAAGCGATCGTACGAGAATCCATGCGCGGTGGGCAGGTTTATTTTCTGCATAA
>DTVI01000189.1:0-622 GCA_012963655.1 Sulfurimonas sp. | reverse complement strand
CAGAGAAACTTCAAAAAATGATTCCGCAAACCCGCATCGTCGTAGCGCATGGACAAATGCGTGAACGCGAGCTTGAACAGGTCATGTCTGACTTTTATCATCAACGCTACAATGTCTTGGTCTGCACAACCATTATTGAATCAGGTATCGACATACCCACTGCCAATACGATTATTATTAATCGAGCCGATCGATTTGGTTTAGCACAACTGCACCAATTACGTGGCCGCGTCGGTCGCTCCCACCATCAGGCCTATGCTTATTTGCTCGTACATGGACGAAAATCCATTACACGTGATGCAAAAAAACGCTTAGAGGCCATTGAAGTATTGGATGAACTGGGCGTCGGTTTTAATTTAGCAACGCACGATTTAGAAATACGCGGTGCTGGCGAATTACTAGGAATGGAGCAAAGCGGTCATATTCACGAAATTGGCTTTTCTTTATATCTGGAGTTATTGGAAGAAGCCGTCAAGGCACTCAAAGAAGGACGTGAGCCCGAGTTAGAAAAGCCGCTTAATGCAGGCACAGAAATTGACTTAGGAATGAGCGCGTTACTACCCAAAGAATTTGTACCCGACGTACACACACGTTTAACACTTTATAAACGACTCACTCAATG
>DTVI01000188.1 GCA_012963655.1 Sulfurimonas sp. | reverse complement strand
CCAATAAGGATTTGGTAGTCATCTAACCTGTCCATTAGGATTAAACTTCACTAAATATACATCACTACGACCCAATCCTTGAACGAATATATCATCATGTGAATTTCTAGAGGTTTGTGAGGTTCCAATGGCAACCGCGCCACCATCTTGTAGTGGGATTAAAGAATGTAATTGATCAAAATTAGAAGTTCCATATTGTCTTAAATAATGAGGCTTTGCTTGAGTATCTAAGGAACTAATTATCATTTGACCCGCATGAGTGTATCCTCCAATAAGGTATCCATTATGAACTGTTTTAAGGATATTACTACCACGGTTATAGTTTTTTAATATAAAGCTTTTATCATTAATGATTTCAGCGTTTAGATTAAGTTTTAAGATACGAAGCTGTTCGCCTTTATTACTTTGTACACTGCTTAAATAATCAAAGGCATTAGTATAACTGGGACTTGCCTTTGTATCTGTTTTATAATCTTGAGTATAGCCAATGGCAGAGATATTATAATCATAGTCTTCTACAATATCTAAGGCCTCATCATCAAAGTTATCACCAATAAGGATTTGGTAGTCATCTTGTTTAAACTCGCTGATTGCACTATATAAAGAACTAAAGAGAAAAAGTGATAAGAAAAGTAACTTCATTAGTGTCCATTTTTACGATACTAAAAGCAAGTTTTATACCAAGAATTAGGTACTGTTTAGATCTATTCCTTAGGAAAAACCGCACCAAAATCTTTTAATATAGGAATCAGAGAAGCTCTTTCATTATCTATAGCAACTTTTAAGGCTGTAAGCCCTTTTTTCGTGTTTAGATTAACATCCGCTCCTGAGGCTAAGAGTACATATACCACCTCTTTTTGATTATAATAAATAGCAAGCATTAAAGGCGTCCAGCCAAACTTATCATAGCCATTTAGTTTCGCTTTAAATTTAATAAGACATTCTAAGGAATTTACCCTACCCAAAGATGCAGCAATCATTAAGGCGGTACGTTCATTCTTGTCTCTTTGATTGATATTAGCACCCAGTTGTATAAGTAGTTTTATTTGTTCAAGGATTGGGTCGTAGTTTTATTTGTTTTAGACTGTTAGTATCTTGATAATGACTTGCTGTGAGCATTAATGGACTCCATTGCAGATTGTCATCACAGGTATTAACATGTGCTCCCTTAGCAAGTAAAAGTGTTTCTAAGTTTCTCAGTTCCAATATTAGAGGTTTATAAGATGTTTGAACGAGAGCCTTATGCGTTAAGCTTAAGGGTGTGTCTATCCCGTCTCGTATATTTATATTCGCACCTTTGTTAACTAAAAGGATGGCTGCTTGTATATTAAAACGTTTGATAGCCATACTTAATGCTGAAGTGTGCCTATTATTACGTTGATCAAGGGTGGCATTTCTAGAAATCAAGATACTGAGTATATTTATACGAGTATTATCCATACTGGCTAAGATTAAGGCAGAGGTTCCACTCTTGTCAGCTAGGTCAATATTTAAACCCTTATTTAAGAGATAAATTAAAAGTTTAGGGTTATTTCCTTCTATTGCTAAATGTAATAGGGATACCTTATTGCCTTTTAGGGCATTTAAACTTGCCCCTAAGAGATGATAATGTGTTACTGCATGCAAATTACCAGTAAGGGCTGCTTCATATATATCTACTTCATGAAAATTTTGCTCTATTTTCGAAATCTTATTTTTACTGTCTATCGCGCCATATCTAATCAGAAGCTCTATAGCCTCATCATCCTTGTTTTCAAAGGC
>DTVI01000187.1 GCA_012963655.1 Sulfurimonas sp. | reverse complement strand
ATTATTATGAAAGAGTATGAAATTCAAGCTATTATTGAATATATCTTTAAAAAAGAAGGATCTTTTCATGATGCGTATGGAAGTATAGTTGCAGGTGGAAATAATGCAAATACCCTTCATTATATTGAAAACTCTATGAAATTAAAAGAGGGGGACTTAATGCTTATAGACGCAGGATGTGAGTGGAATTATTATGCAAGTGATATTACACGTACTGCACCTATAAGTGGAAAGTATTCTAAGCCTCAACAAGCCTTATATGAAGGAATACTTGATGTTCAAGAAAGAATTATCAGCTCTATTAAACCAGGGGTGTCAAAGCAAGATCTTCAAGCTAATAGTGAGATACTTTTAGCAGGTGTAATGAGTGACTTAGGTATTCTTAAGGGCTCTATGGATGAGATTATGGATAAAAAACTATATAAGAAGTATTATCCTCATGGAATAGGGCATTGGATGGGTTTAGATGTTCATGATAACTGTCCGTATAAAGATGAAAAAGGAAATGAAGTACCTTTAGCTGAAGGAATGGTCTTAACCGTTGAACCAGGTCTTTACCTTCCCTTAGACGATTTAGAAATACCCGAAGAATATAGAGGTATTGGTATTCGCACTGAAGACGATATCTTAGTAACTTCAAAAGGCTTTGAAAACCTTTCTTCTGGTATTGCAAAAACGGTTGAGGAAATTGAAGCTATGTGTAAGAGGGATTATAGAGAGTTTTTATAGTATATCTAGTATAATTTCCTTTTTTAAACGGCAGCTTGTCTTAAATTTTCTAAAAGAGACAGGCTATATAAATAAGATTGGAAACAAATATGATCAATAAAAGCCTTATCACAAACCTTATATCCTTAATAATTGTCTTAATTAGTTATTTTTTACCTTCACCTTATCAAACTCCTATTTTATATATCGGTTTATTTTCCTTATCAGGTGCGTTGACCAATTCTCTTGCTATTCATATGCTTTTTGAAAAAGTTCCTTTTTTATATGGTTCAGGTGTGATTAGTAAGAACTTTGAATCTTTTAAAACAAGTATTAAAGATTTGATGATGAATGAATTTTTTACACCTGAGAATATGAAAAAGTTTTTAGAACAAGAAGAAAAAACCTTAAATCTTGAGCCTGTTATTGAAAAGACAAACTTTGCACCTGCCTTTGACGCACTTTCTAAGACAGTTATGGAATCATCTTTTGGTTCTATGCTTGGGATGTTTGGAGGAGAGAAGGCTATTGAAGCTTTAAGAGAACCTTTTGAAAAAAAGATGAAGATAGCTGTTATTGCTATTGCTTCAAGCAAAGACTTCCAAAGTAATATAAATGAGGTTCTTGCAGGTTCAGACCTAAGTTTAGATATTAATGCGAAGATAGAAGTTGCTATTAATGCTAGAATGGATGAGCTAGAACCAGATATGGTAAAAGAGATGATTCAGCGTATCATTGCAGAGCATTTAGGATGGTTGGTTGTTTGGGGTGGCGTAATAGGTGGGCTAATCGGTTTAGCCTCAGCCTTTATGTTAAGCCTTACTTAACGACTTCTATAGATACATCACCTATTGTAATGCTTTCGCCTACTTGAATCTTAGCACGCTTGCGTGTTTCAAGCTCTCCATTACGTTTAACATATTCTTGTTCAATTAATTGTTTTGCTTCTGCTCCACTATCAACTAAATCAGCAGCTTTTATAAGCTTATAAAGTTCGATATAGTCATCTGTAATTTTAAATTCCATAGGTATCCATTTTTTACGATATTGTAAC
>DTVI01000186.1 GCA_012963655.1 Sulfurimonas sp. | reverse complement strand
GAGTTGAAGGAGGAAACAGGACTTGACCCAGACAATGTCGAGATAGTTGGCTGTACCCGTGGCTGGTTGCGTTACAAGTTGCCGAAGAGGTTGGTAAGGCAGGCATCAAGTTTTGTAGGACAGAAGCAGAAATGGTACCTGTTAAAAATGTTGGCTGATGATGCTGCTGTATCTTTTAGTCATTCACAGACACCGGAATTCGACTACTGGCGATGGGTCAGTTACTGGTACCCGCTTGGGCAGGTGGTGTCCTTCAAGCAGGAGGTCTACCGGAAGGCCATGAAGGAACTGGCACCGGGAATAGCAAAGTGTCTTTGCTGTTAGCCCCAGCTGTGAATGCGGATGCCTCTTGCTGGAAAAAGAAACACTGAATGTGGGTAATCCAAACGAGATGATAAAAAAGTCAGAGGATAGCAATGCTTGATGTACTTCGGCGTGTAATACAGGAAGTTAACGCGGCAGGGGATCTGCCCAAGGCACTGGATATTATTGTTGATCGAGTTCGGTCTGCCATGGGCACTGAGGTTTGCAGTGTCTACCTGCTAGACGAAGAACGAAAGCAGTATGTGTTTATGGCCACGAGGGGTTTAAACCCTGCGGTTATTGGCAAAGTGACCTTGGATGCGGATGAGGGACTGGTTGGGTATGTGGGTGAACGCGCAGAACCTATAAACCTGAAAGATGCACAGCTGCATCCCAGAAATCGATATGTTGCAGAAATTGGTGAGGACAAATACCACGCCTTCCTGGGAGTACCCATCATCCATCATAGAAAAGTGCTTGGTGTGCTGGTAGTACAGCAGGAGAAAACACGCCGTTTTGATGAAAGCGAGGAAGCTTTTCTGATCACTTTGTCAGCTCAACTCGCGGGTGTGATAGCCCATGCCAGGGCAACCGGATCGCTATCTTTGTCGGCGTCTAACCTGCCGGCCAGTGAGTTAAATGGTATGCCGGGGGCGCCGGGCGTTGCTATTGGGACGGCAGCGGTGATTTTCCGACAGGCACAGCTCGACAATGTGCCGGTTAGAAAAACAAGAAACATCCCAAAGGAAATTCAGCTTTATGAAAAAGCAGTGGAAACTACCCGGGATGAAATCAGGAACATCTCCGCCAAACTCGCTGATCGATTACCACCAGAACAACTCGACCTGTTTGAGGCGTACCTGCATATGCTTGATGACAGTGCCATTAGTGGAGAGGTAGTCGCCCGAATAAAGCAGGGAGAATGGGCGCAGGGCGCCCTAAGTGCTGTTATTTTAGAACATGTCGCGATGTTTGAAGCGATGGAAGATGAATATCTTCGGGAGCGCAGTGCGGATATTAGGGATCTAGGGACAAGAGTATTGGCCTGTCTGCAGAGTAGTGATACCCGCAAGGTGAGATTCCCGAAGGATACTATCCTGGTTGGTGAAGAACTTGCTCCGGCAGACCTAGCTGTGGTGCCCAGAGACAGGCTCGTAGGCCTTGTTTCCATCAAAGGTTCCGGCACCTCACATGTGGCTATTCTGGCCGAATCCATGGGCATACCAACGGTTATGGGAGTCGAAGAACTGCCAGCCCAACTGATTGACGGGAAACCCATGATTGTTGATGGATTCCAGGGCTCCATCATTACTTATCCCAATAAGGAACAGCTGACCTACTACAGAAATATTGCCAGGGAAGAGGCAGTGCTGGTGGAGGGGCTCGAAGAGCTAAAAGACAAAAGATGCACCACACCCGATGGACACAGAACGCGCTTGTGGGTAAATACAGGGATAATTGC
>DTVI01000185.1 GCA_012963655.1 Sulfurimonas sp. | reverse complement strand
TGCTATAACTGCTGGTGATGTTCATACTCCCAGTGATTGAATAGCTGGTAGTCGAACTGACCGCAGTCCATCCAGAGGCAGAAGCTGAGGGCGAACTGCTACTGGTAGAAACATAATAACCCGTAACCCCAACACTGTCTGTTGCGGATATAGTAACGCTGATTGAGGTAGTATAACGGGTGTAGTTTGATTCGTTATTGATGGTGATTGAACCAGATGGACTGGATGAATCGTAGGTTATGCTGTCACTGTAGCGAGTCGACACATTCCCAGCCGCATCTTTGAACCACACATAAACAGTTCTCGTTCCCTGTGAGCTGCCTAAATAAAAATAAGACTTTGATCCAGAATAGCTCGTCGTTGAAGTAATGCTTGTCCAGCTGTAATCACTGCCGGAAGGGGTACTCGAGCTTGTGGATGCATAGTATCCCGTGACACCTTCATCATCTGTAGCAGAGAGGGAGAGGGTGACATAGTAAGAGTCGGTATAGCTATCCCCGCTGTTAATACTAACGGAGCCAGATGGAGCAGTAGAATCAGGACAATTGCCTGATAACGAACTACCTGAACCTGAAACTGAAAGGGTAAAACTTCCTGATGATCCTGAAGAATAAGTTGCAGCAACAATGGTGTACGTTCCGGCACTCATGTACCTAGTGATGGATGAATTATTGCCATTTCCCCCGTCATCGTCTGTTGCGAGAACGGTTGAACCTGACAATAAATACAAAAACGTGTCAACAGAGGAAGATGTTAAATTGATAGTCACGGAGCCGCCACTTGAAACAGTCAAAGTGTATCTTGGATTTCCAGAAGAAGTGCTGGATTTTCCTCCAGAATTACTCCACGATCCACTCTGCGAAGATGATGAGTCTGAAAATCCGGATGAGTTGTTAATTGAATCGCTGTATCTGTTGCTCACATTACCAACAGAATCTCGAAACCAGACATAAACGTAGGGATTACAACCAGAACCCAAGGTGTGGGAAAGACTTCCCGAATAACTCGTTGTTGAGGAAATGCTCGTCCAGCCTGAGGTACTTATGGTAGGAGTACTTGAACTATTAGAAACATAATAACCCGTTACGCCTATTCCATCTGTGGCTGTCAGTGTGAGTGTCACGCTGCTGGAAGTAGTAGATGATGCCCCACTGTTGATTGAAACAGAACCGGTGGGAGCGGTTTGGTCGAGAATGATCGTATCGTTATCAGAATCAGAAATATTTCCCGCAAAATCCCGAAACCAGGCATAAACGGTTTTTGTGCCTTCTCCGGAACTCATAGTGAAATTCGCTGTCCCACTGTATGCGGTCGCGGAACTCACACTTGTCCATCCGGAATCAGATAAATCCGGAGTAGTTGCACTTTCCGATGAATAATGTCCTGTCACTCCAACTGCATCAGATGCCGTCAAACTAAGTGTGACATTTTGTGAGTTGGTGGCAATGTTTCCCGTGTTGATGCTCAAAGAAGTACTGGCAGGAGACGTCACATCGTAAATTATTGAGTCGCTTCCCGTATCGGAAAGGTTGCCTTTTTTATCTAGAAACCATACATAAAAGGAATGGGTCTCTTCCACTGGGGAAATAGAAGCTGTTAATTGGGCGGACACGCTATTAGAACCATCTAGATTTTGCCATCCGGCTGCGTTAGATAATGGAGTGGTGGAAATGTTAGAAAAATAGTAATGTGCTACACTTACTGCGTCACTTGCCTTTAGTGTAACTTGAACTGACGTTTGGTTGGTTGAAATATTGTCGTTGTTGATGAGCAGAGTTCCCTCTGGAGA
>DTVI01000184.1:1237-1793 GCA_012963655.1 Sulfurimonas sp. | reverse complement strand
CTTGTATACAAACATGTTTAATCGGTACCGCTAACTTAGCAATAAAAAGCAAGGGAAGAATAAGTATAATTAAGTAAAACTTCTTATGTCGTGTTGCAAATAAAACAAGTCCTATAAGTGAAACTATACCTGCTAAAATCATCTTTTTAAAGGCATGAGTGTTCTGTTTTGGGGCAAGGTCTGTTTGTGTACTAACCCTGTCACTACTAACAATGATAGGGATGATTATGTCTTCAAAGTGTCCAGACTTAAGATTAAAATAACTAAACTTTAATTCATTAAGTTGTTTAGACACCACGGCAAAGTATGTAAAGTCAGAATAAGGAAAGTTTTCTTTATATGAGTCAATACCTTCTTTACTGGCTAAGGCTAGAGAAAAGTCTCTAAGATTACCCATTTTGGCTTCGGCTGAAAAAACAACAATATTGTTTTGGTTGTCATACTGAGATGTTTTATAGTCTAATATTGTAAACTTATTTGCAAGTATTTTAGAAAAATCAGTTTCAGGATTGAGTCTAAAAGTCTCAATATATTTACCCTTTAGTGTTTCTGAACG
>DTVI01000184.1:0-1148 GCA_012963655.1 Sulfurimonas sp. | reverse complement strand
GATGAAAAACTATAATTAAGGCTTTCATAATCTTTTTGAGCAGAAAGTGCCTTAATTGTTATAGTAAATATTTGCCCTTTGAAAAGTTTTTTTGGAAGATCAACATAAGATTGATATAAAAGTTTGGTTTGTATTATAGTGTTATGCTCTTTAAAGCTAGAAAAACCAGTATTGGTGGTGGTCTTATTTTCTGCTTGTATAAAAGAAGCTAAAAAAAGTAAAAGAAGAAAAAATCGCATCTACGCGAAAAACCCTTCTAGCATTTTAATCCCATCATCAGAAGCTAAAATAGATTCCATTGCTCGTTCGGGGTGAGGCATAAGTCCAAATACATTCTTTTGCTTATTACATACACCTGCAATAGAATCAACTGAACCATTAGGATTGGAAATGTTTCCATTTGCATCTGTATAATGAAGAAGAACTTGATCATTAGCATAAAGCTCTTTTCTTCCCTCTTCATCAATGAAATAGTTACCATCATGATGCGCAATAGGAATATTTACGACATCATTTACATCTAATTTAGCTAAAAAAGTATTATTATTATTAGCTATTTTTAGATGATGATGCTTAGAAATAAAATGTAGACCTTCATTACGCTTTAGTGCGCCTGGAAGAAGACCTGCTTCTGTAAGAACTTGGAAACCATTACAAATACCAAGAACATTTCCACCCTTGTCAGCATGAGCAATAACGGCTTGCATAACAGGAGAGAAACGTGCAATAGCACCTGAACGAAGGTAGTCTCCATAAGAAAATCCACCTGCAACAACTACTAAGTCAGTATCATCAGAAAACTTAGTTGCTTTATGCCATACAATCTCAACCTCTGCGCCAAGTTTTTTAAAGGCATATTCGGTATCGTATTCACAGTTTGTACCTGGAAATTGAACAACGACTACTTTCATTACTTAACTAGCTCGATTTCATAATCTTCGATTACTGTATTTGCAAGAAGTGATTCACACATCTCAGTTACTTCTTTTTTTGCAGCAGCCTCATCTGTTGATGTAAGCTTTAAAATGATTTGTTTTCCCATTCTAACGTCTTCTACACCTTCAAATTTAAGTGCATCTAGTGCGTGATGAACGGCTAAAGAGATAAACCCCATTAAGCAGACCCAAGAAGTCTTGTCTAATGCTCAA
>DTVI01000183.1 GCA_012963655.1 Sulfurimonas sp. | reverse complement strand
TTCAGGTACCTTTTAACATGGGATTAAGTCAATTTATTGATCTGGCCATACACCCATTTTGGTCATTAAGAACCTTAGCTACGGGGATTCCTAAGCCAGTCCTTTTTCAAAATGAAGATGAAAAATTTGACCGTACAGCACATCGAATGGGTGCAAATTGGGATTTTTTAAATCAACTTCGTTCTATTTGGAAAGGTAAAATTATTGTTAAGGGAATCTTGTCTGTTGAGGATGCTAAAAGAATTAAAAAATTAGGAATAGATGGTGTTTGGGTTTCAAATCACGGAGGTCGTCAATTAGATGGTGCACCAGCACCAATCACGGTTTTACCATTAATACGCAACGCATTAGGAAAGGATTATCCTATTGCATTCGATAGTGGAATAAGGGACGGGAGTGACATTGTGAAAGCGCTGGCAAGTGGTGCTGACTTTACTTTTTTGGGACGACCAATATTGCATGCTTTAGCAGGTGCAGGTAGCGCCGGACTTGATAGAATATTATCGATATTTTCTGAAGATATAAATGTTGTAATGGCCCAAATTGGTGTGAAGGGTATTTACGAAATAGACAATTCTGTATTGGCAAGGAGTCAAGAATGAACAAAAAAAATATTCGTGGAGGATCACTTTTAGCGCGAGCTCTTAAAGAAAAGGGCATTGACAAAGTGTTTACTCTTGCTGGTGGTTTTTGTAATCCAGCACTTGAGGGTATGATGGAATGCCAAATGTCCGTCATCAATTGCCCACATGAACAAGTAGCAGGTCATTTGGCAGATGGACATGCACGGATTACCCGCAAACCAGCAGTTTGTTTGGTTGGACCAGAAGGCTTCGCCAATGCAGTTCCAGCCATGTTGGAAGCCTGGGGGGAGAGGTCTCCGGTTATTTTTATAACAGGATCTTCTACACAGAAACGTCAAGGTTCCGGTGGTTTTAAAGAAATTGACGATGTAGCAATAGCAGCCCCTTTAACGAAGTATTCTGTTAGTATAAATGACGGTGAACGAATTAGTGAATTTGTTGATAGAGCATGGACTGCCGCAACTACCGGCTACTCTGGCCCTGTTCACATTAGTTTGCCAGTAGATATTATGTTCTCAAGTTTTCCTATAGACGCTGGATTAGATGAGCGCCCATATAATAGAAAACCTCGCCCTATACCGCGTGCCTGGCCAGACCCATCTTCGTTATCTAGAGTCCTAGAATTGGTGCAAAAAGCAGAACGTCCATTGATCATAGGGGGACATGGAATCTGGTGGTCTGGTGCAGAGAAATTATTGGAAACTGCTGGCAAGACTTTACAAATGCCTATTTTTAATGTCCCTTATCATCAAAAGCTCTTGGGAGAGGAGAATGAGGCATATATGGGCTTGGCTGATTTTCATCAGTATCACCCATCAAAACCGGCCATTCACGAAAGTGATTTAATTTTAATGCTCGGTGGACGCTTAGATAACCAAATGAATTTTGGTAATGCTCCATTTTTTCCAGAAACTACCACATTGGTTTGTATTAACGGCAGCCATGAAGAATTAGATTATAATCGTGCAGCGGATGATGTTTTACTGTCTGATCCTGGGGCATTTTTGCAAGAGTTAACCCGTATAAATCGAACATGGAGCGGTTGGTTTGAGCAACAAAAGACACGACGGGCGGACTGGGTTACTGAATGGAGCGAACAGATAGCAAAAGAGACTGTTGAAGATCAACGTATTCATCCTCTACAGCTAAGCCTCGATGTGCAGGCTGAGATGGGAGAAAATGACTGGTTGATTTTTGACGGTGGAAACACACACTTTTGGTCAGAAATTGCCGTAAATATTGCAGGATGGAAAGGTCAGAAATTAGGTGGAATATTGCATCCGGGAAATTACTCTTTACTTGGAGTTGGTGTTAGTTTTGGCATATCCGCAAAAAATATGCATCCTGATAGAAATGTAGTCGTCATTAGTGGTGACGGAGCTTTTTTATCAGGTGGATTGTCAATTGAAGTTGCTTTTCAGGAGGGCTTACCCATCACTGTTGTGATTGATAATAATGGGGGCCTGGATTGCATTAGTCAGCAACAAGAAAGATTGTTTTCAAATGGAAAACATTTTGCCACAGATTTTCGCGAAATTCCATTTCATACAATGTTTGAAGGACTTGGAGGTTATGGAGAATTAGTAACTAAACGTGAAGAAATTGGCCCAGCTTTACGAAGGGCAATGAAATCGGGAAAGACAGCTTGTATAAACGTTAAATGCAGGGGAGTAATCAGTCCGATTGTGGCAGCAACATCAGATAAACGCGATAAAGCTTCGATTGAATAATGGCTATTCTAACTTCACATACTCTTAATGGAACTGATGGTACTCATGCTGGTGGAATAAAAGTTACGTTTTCTCTAGTTGGAGGGGAAAAGATTTTTGAGACAAAAATGGATGAAGGCGGTCGACTTAATGAGAAGATAGGTTCCGAGCATATAGATCCAACTGCTACCTACGAACTAGTTTTTGAAACGGGTTCTTATTGGATTGAACGTGGATATAACCAAATTTTGGATCAAGTCGTTTTAAGATTCAAAATGCCAGATCCTACTGCAGATTACCATATGCCAGTCATTATTAGTCCCAACAGTTATTCAGTTTGGTGGTCAAGTTAATGTCAGATGGGTTAAATATGTCTCGCCGAATTCGGCGCACACCATATACCAGTCGTATAGAAAAAGTAGGTGTGCGAGGATTTTCGGTTGTTAATCATATGCTTTTACCAAAAGCATTTCAACCTACTGTTGAAGAGGATTATTGGCATCTCAGAACTCACGTTCAAATATGGGACGTATCTTGTCAACGACAGGTAGAAATTAAAGGTCCAGATGCGGGGAGATTAATCCAATGGATGACACCTAGAGATATCGGTTCGTCCAAGATTGGGCAATGTCTTTATATCCCTATCACAGATGTTGATGGTGGATTAATTAATGATCCTGTCCTGTTAAAGTTGGCAGAAGATCATTTTTGGCTTTCGATAGCAGATTCTGATGTTTTGCTTTATGCCAAAGGACTTTCGATTGGTATGGGATTGGATGTTATTGTTGAAGAACCTGATGTTTCACCATTAGCTGTTCAGGGCCCAAAAGCAGAAGATTTATTGGCAAAAATTTTTGGTGAAAATGTTCGTGATATTGGATTTTTTAAATTTGACTGGATTGACTTTGCTGGAACAAGGCAGTTGATTGCAAGATCTGGATACTCCAGACAAGGTGGATTTGAAATTTACTTGAATGGCAGTCATTTAGGTGAACAATTATGGGATATGATTTGGGAAACAGGCCAAAGTTTTAACATATCACCTGGCTGCCCAAATCTTATTGAGCGTATTGAAGGAGGTTTATTCAGTTACGGAAATGAAATGACGCGTGAGAATAATCCACTTGAAATTGGATTAGGTAAATATTGTAAGTTAGACGGATCAATTGATTTTATAGGCCTAAAAAGTTTACAAAATATTTTATCAGAGGGAATTAAACGCCAAATTAGGGGTGTATTGTTTAACGGAGGTCGCTGCACTACTTGTTCAACACCTTGGCCAATTATGGTAGGTGATAAAAAAGTGGGAGATATTACTTCGGCAATTTGGTCACCACGTCTAGAAGCAAATGTTGGTCTTTCAATGATTGATCGGGAGTTTTGGAAGATGGGTCAAATTGTGGCTGTGCAGATGCCTGAAAATAATCTTGCCAGTGGGAAAATAGTGGAACTCCCATTTTAATTTTTGAAGTTGTACAAAATATTAGATCAGTGTTATTTTCCCGTTCTTGTTATCCAGCATTTCAATTGCCAGCATAGTTGTGACATCTTCTTAAGCTTCTTTTAAGATTTTTCCCAGGTCCCAGTCTTTCCACTCAGCAAGAATACTTTTGGTATTCCCCTGGAGTGTCTCATTTTATCCGCTGACGCAGTTCATGTTTTTGGATCTTGCCTGTCGCGGTTTTTGGCAGGGGGCCGAAAATAATTCTTTTGGGTTTTTTGAAACGTGCCATTCGCTGAGTACAGAATTCTATCAGTTTTTGTGCATCAGTGTTTTTTCCTGTTTTTAACTCAACGAAAGCACAGGGCACCTCCCCCCAGGTTTCATCCTGCATTGCTACAACCGCGGCTTCACTTATATCCGGATGTTGATATAAAACATTTTCTATTTCAACTGATGAAATATTTTCACCACCTGAAATGATAATATCTTTTGCACGATCCTTAATCTGGATGTAACCGTCTTCATGCACAACAGCTAAATCACCGCTGTGAAACCAGCCGCCGGAAAATGCTTCAGCGGTGGCTTTTTTGTTCTTCAAATAACCTTTCATCGTGGTATTTCCACGCATGACAATTTCACCAATTGTGTTTCCGTCTGCAGGTACCGGTAGTTGGGTTTGAGGATTGATTACAATCACTTCTTCCATCATCGGGAAACGAACTCCCTGGCGCGAGAGAAGTTCTGAACGTAGATCTTCGCTTTTTGTCTGCCATTCTGTTTGAGGTGCCGAGAGAAGGATGTGTCCGTAGGTTTCAGTTAAACCGTAAACATGCATCACGTCAAAGCCAAAATCAGTCATACTTTCCAGAACTTTTGCTGGCGGAGGAGCACCCGCTGTCATTACTTTTATTGAACGCTTAAAATGTTTTTGTTCTTCCTTAGGAGCGTTGGCCAGCATATTCAGTACAACAGGAGCACCTCCAAAATGTGTAACATCGTGCTGCTCCAGTAAGTCGAAAAGCAGCTTTGGGCTGAACGCACGCATACAAATAACTGTTGCAGCGAGTAATGTCATGGTCCAGGCGTGCCCCCAACCATTGCAGTGAAACATAGGAACTGAATACAAATATCGCGGGTGATTAGTCAATTCCCAGCCCGAGGCGGTACCCATACTCATGAGATATGCTCCACGATGATGATAAACCACTCCCTTGGGCTTTCCGGTAGTTCCGGAAGTGTAGTTCAACGAAAGCGCCTGCCATTCATCATCTAAAGGTGGATAACTGAATTTTGGATCTCCTGAATTCAGCAGTTCTTCATAATGTATTACCTCGAGTTCCACATCCGGTTTATCCACCGCCGTTTCGTCGTCAACCAAAATCAGGATAGGATTAGACTTTGTTTTTTGAAGAGCACTTTGTGTCAACGGCAATAGCTCACGGTCCACAACCATTGCTTTAACCTCACCAAAGTCCAGGATATAGGCCAGTGTTTCCGCATCAAGCCTGGTATTAATGGTATTCAGTACCGCACCTGTCATAGGCACAAAAAAGTGTGCTTCAAACATCTCCGGAGTATTGAAAGCCAAAACCGCAACTGTATCTCCCTTGCTGATTCCAAGTTCTGTTAAACTTGAGGCCATTCGCAAACAGCGCTCATTACACTGACCCCAGCTATAACTTCTATCTCCGTAAATTATTGCTTCCCTTTCACCATAAATATCTGCAGTACGTTGCAGAAAAGAGATTGGTGTCAAAGGGATGTAATTGGCAGGATTTTTGGCAAGTGCCTCATAAGCTTTTTTCATAAGAACAATCTCAATATAATGGGACAAACTTTTATGCTCTTCAGCATATTTTATTCTTAGATCTTCTTTTAACTTTTTGAAATTTACAATCCAAGAAATTCAAAATTAAAAGGCAATTTCGTAATTTTTGCTGGAACTTCACCAGTGGATGAATTTACATGAAGATCCTGAACATCAGCAATTGATCCGATGTCACACTTTGCAAAAGCAAGGTGTACGCTATGTTTAGGTGACCATGTATTGGAAGTGATCATACCGATCACTTTGCCATCATTCATCAGGCGTAAGTCTTTCAGCTTAACCTGTTGCTCCATCACAAGTCCCATGAGTCTGGTTTTAACCGGCCTGGTGCGTAGCGCATCGATGCTCAGGCTTTCGATGTCTGCTTCCAGACTGACGTACTGATCAAGCCCGCATTCAAAAGGTGTGTTGTCGTATCCCATGTCGCCTCCAAAGGAAAGAAGACCGCTCTCAACTCGTTCAATTAAGTTGGGGCAGCCTGCCCTGACATTAAGGTCAACACCTTTAGAAAAAAGTTCGTCCCAAAGTTGTACACCGAGCTCAGCGTCATTCACGTAAATCTCAAATCCACCCTGTTTACTCCAGCCGGAACGGGCTACCAAAAAATCATTTCCACCGTAATTCATTTTTCTACTATGAAAAAACCTGATTTTTCTTATTTCCTCGCCAAAGACTCTTTTAATTAACTCCTCTGCTTTTGGGCCTTGCACTGCCAGAGGCCAAATTTCCACTTCGGAAACTTGTACATCTAGGCTGAAACCTGTGGCCAATCCCATGGCCCAGAGCATAACGTCTGTGTCTGCAATAGAGAGCCACCAATGGTCTTCACTGTGCTTAATGATAATGGGATCATTGATCATACCTCCGTTTTCGTCACATAGCGGAGCATAAAAACACTGGCCATATTCTGCTTGTGATAGATCACGAGGAGTCATTAACTGGACTAGTTTTTGTGAATCTTTTCCGGTGATTTCAATCTGACGCTGGCAGGACACGTCCCAAACCTGAACAGCTTCACACAGGTGCCAATAATCTTCTTCTAGACTAAGGAAAACTGCAGGCAAAAGCATGTGATTATAAACTGTATATGCCTTTGCTCCGCAAGCAGCTACTCGACTGCTGAAAGGAGTTTTGCGGGTTCTGGTAGAAATTAAAAGCTCAGGATTCATGATTCATTACTAAAATAAGAAAAAGAATGCATGGAGTTCATTTTTTTGTCCATACATTATTTTGGTTTTGGAGAATTCAGCTGTACAATCTGGATTAGTGAGAGATGCGAATGTTTTACTATTACAAAACTTAAAATTCTGTAAGATACTAATATTTTACAACTATGATGAGGGTTCTTTTTAAGTGGCTCTCCTGTGCCAATTGCATAAATACTCATTGGCCCAATCTCTAAAAAACTATAATAATGGAAACTATAATGCAAGTTTATTGTTGTGAAGAAAAATAATCTAATTTATAATTTTTTCCTGCGTCTCCAGGAGTTTATAAATATTTTGTTTTATTTAAGAAATGTGTTTCAGGAAAATTAATTTCCAGATTTTAGTTTTTCCATGTTTGTTAACAAATAAATTTATCTATTAATTATTATTTTAAGTATCTATTAATTATTGTATTCAAAATGCCACATTTAACTATTGAAATTTAATGTCCGAACTTCACTCACAAATGCGAAAAGTTTTGGAAAAAAGT
>DTVI01000182.1 GCA_012963655.1 Sulfurimonas sp. | reverse complement strand
AAAAATACTTGATACGATTTCTGAGGGAAACCTCTCAAAAGATGATGAAAAAAAGCTTATTAATGCTTTTGCCAAAGATCAGCATGATTATGAGGCTCAAGACGCAGAAATTTTAGAAGCAATCGAGCACAAGAAGGAAGAAAATGCAGTTTAGTGAATTTGAATTAGGTAACGCCATTATAGATGGAATTAAAGACGCAGGATATACAGTACCAACACCTGTTCAAGAACAAACAATCCCCTTTGCCTTAAAAGGACGTGATATCTTAGCCTCGGCTAAAACAGGGACAGGTAAGACAGCAAGCTTTTTATTGCCTATTATTCAAAGACTGATTTTAAATCCAAGTGAAGAAGAGTTTAGACATCCCCGTGCCTTAGTTGTTGCGCCTACACGTGAACTTGCTCGCCAAATTGGTGAAAGCTTTAAGATTTATGCTGGACATACCACCTTGAAGTTTATGGTTTTAGATGGGGGAGGAAAACTTCCTTCACAAATCAAAAAGGTGGAAGCGGGACTTGATGTAATTATTGCTACACCAGGGCGTCTTATTGACTTAGATAAGCTAAAGAAACTAAGTTTATCTAAGATTGAGGTCTTAGTCCTTGATGAGGCTGATACAATCTTTGATATGGGCTTTATTCGTGATTTAGAAACTATCTTAGCCCTTATCCCACATAAGCATCAAAATATGCTTTTTTCTGCAACCTTTCCTGCAACAGTTAAGCGCTTGAGTGAAAACTTACTTAAAAACCCTAAGCATATAACGGTAGATAGACTTGGAACTACAGCAGATGAGATTAAACAAGTAGTTTATTCTGTAGATAAAGAAAAAAAGTCTGACTTACTCTCATACATGATTGGTGCACAAAACTGGCAACAAGTACTTGTCTTTGCCCGAACAAAGGTCTTAGCTCAAAAAGTTGAAAATGATATGATTGAGGCAGGTCTTACAGCATCTTCAATTCATGGTGATAAAAAACAAGGTGCAAGATCAAAGGCTTTAAATGCCTTTAAAGAAGGGAAGTTTAGAGTTCTAGTCGCCACAGATATTGCCGCACGTGGTTTAGATATTGAGGGACTTCCTTATGTTATTAATTATGACCTACCAAAGCATTCTGAAGAATATATTCACAGAGTAGGACGAACAGGTCGAGCGGGTAAAAAAGGCTTGGCTATTACCTTCGTTTCTCCTGATGATGAAGGAATGCTCCGAAATATTGAACAACTTCTTCGTGTGAAAATTCCTCAAAGACGTATGCGTGGGTATGAACCACAAGAGCGTCCTGAAGGAAAACAAAAACATCATGAAAACGCTAAAGAAGATATAAAAGGTGCCTTTGGACATAAGCGCAAGAAAACACCAGCAAAGAGTAAAAAGACTTCTAAGCGTGGTGTATCTAAGCGCGCGGCAGATGCACAGATTACCACAAGAGAATCCTCTAAAAAAGGAAAGAAAAGAGATGATAGAGGCTCAAGAGGGGGAAGAAGATAATGCAAGAATGTACATGGTTATCAGCTATAGAAACAAAAAACCAATTAGGAATTTTTCTTAGCTTAGTTGAAAAGGGTGACTTACAAGAACTTTTTATAGCTCAATGTTTGGACGCTGAGGTAGCAGGAACGTCTTGGAAGGTGGGACAGATTATTGTTTTCGCATTTTCTGAGGGTGAGAGTGTAAAATCTCAACTTGATGAGATAGCTGAAACATGGGACCTTGATAAGATAGAAGATAGTCAATTTGAAGAGATTGATGGTACTCATGCGCTTAAAAATGTTCTTTTCCCTGAATCTGAAGCTCAA
>DTVI01000181.1 GCA_012963655.1 Sulfurimonas sp. | reverse complement strand
ACCAACTGCTTCAAAAGCAGTTGCAAGGTCAATAGGAGTACCATCAGCCTTTGCACCAGCCTTCATTGGCCCACCTGAGATAAAGATAGTAGGTACATTTACTCTAAGTGCACCCATTAACATACCTGGAACAATCTTGTCACAGTTAGGAACACAAATCATTGCGTCTAACTGATGCGCTTCCATTACAGTTTCAATAGAATCCGCAATAAGTTCACGAGAAGGAAGCGAATATAACATTCCTTCATGACCCATAGCGATACCATCATCAACACCAATAGTGTTAAACTCAAATGGTACACCACCAGCTTCTCTAATCGCCTCTTTAATGATGCGACCGTATTCTTGTAAAAAGAAATGTCCGGGAATAATATCAATATGGCTGTTTGCCACACCAATAAATGGCTTATCAAAGTCTTCGTCTTTAAGACCAGTTGCTCTTAATAAAGAACGGTGAGGAGTTTTGTCAAATCCGCGTTTAATTGTATCACTACGCATAAAAATCCTTTTGTTATATATATAGTTGCAAAATTATATCTAAGTTTAGAGCTTTAAAAGCCTGAAATAGGACAGAAAGAACAATAAAACTAAGGTGATTGAAGGTAATTACACAAATTTGAAGATTTACCCCTAGATTTTCTTTACATTTAAGAATACTTTAGCTAAAATTCCCGTCCAAACAAAGAGTGCGGGAATAGCTCAGCGGTAGAGCACGACCTTGCCAAGGTCGGGGTCGCGAGTTCGAACCTCGTTTCCCGCTCCACTTATTTGAAGTAACATGATTATGGGAATAATCACTATTGTTAAAGATGCCCAGGTGGCGAAATCGGTAGACGCAGGGGACTTAAAATCCCCCGGTAGCAATACTGTGCCGGTTCAAGTCCGGCCCTGGGCACCATTGTAAACTTATTAATGATTTACTGACGGACGGCGCCATCGCCAAGTGGTAAGGCCGGAGCCTGCAAAGCTTCTATCCCCAGTTCAAATCTGGGTGGCGCCTCCAAGTTTACATAGTAAGATAGTACGACCCTATATGGAGAATTGGCAGAGTTGGTCGAATGCACCGGATTTGAAATCCGGCGAAGAGTCAAATCTTCCCAGAGTTCGAATCTCTGGTTCTCCACCACTACATTTACAAACCCTCAAAATACAACATTTCAAGATAAATAAGTTTTAACTGTACTCTTTTTGTGCACTATTGTGTTTACTCAATCAAACAAAGATTCGTGCTTTATAGAAGCCCTTGATACATGCTTAGCATAATAATTGTCTTATCTTTATATCCGCGTATTTTAGATACCCCTAGTATATTCTCTCTCATTCTTCAGCACTACATTTATAAAAAAATATTAGTTGTGATAATTACGTGTATGTTTCTTTTATAGCTATCTTATATTAAAAGTTTTATAAAATAATATTATAACTTATGTGGATATTAAGTCCATCTATTACCCAAATATTAGATAATACGCCAAGTAAATTACAACTTTACAACCTTTTAATATGAATCTGATTAAACTTATTTATAAATATTAAAAGGTGTTGTAAAAAAGTGTTTTTCTGAGTTGCTTAAGTTTTGTTATATTCTCATCAAGTGAAGCATTAGAACTGCCAGTTGACATTTTAAAGCAGATAATTTATTACAGCGCGGGCATTAGTTTTGACATGATGCGTCAAATGACGATTCGTCTTTTAGAACAAAATAATTTATAAAAAAAGGACTTTAATGTTAAGAAAAATCATATGTATACTGGCAGTTTGTCTCTGTTTGATACCTATTGTATCGGCAAATGAAAATAAAGTAT
>DTVI01000180.1:3844-7321 GCA_012963655.1 Sulfurimonas sp. | reverse complement strand
GTGTTAAATGTCATTCAATATATGCCAAAACACGTTTTCAAAATTTTGAGGACTAAATCCTTAAACTTAAAGCGTAAATTCTTCCAATAAGGAAAAAAAGCACGCTTTTCATACTAATCCTTCTTCTTTTACTTATAAAGTATGTATAATAAGAATAATTAAATTTCAGGTATAATTTTTGCTTTAATATTAAAAATTTTAAGTATAAGGATGTTTCAATGGAAGAAAAGAACGAATTAAATGACATTATTTTAAATCGTAGTAATGGAAATAATGGAATGAAAAAAATCATGCTAGCTGTCGCAGCATTAGCCGTTTTATTAATCATCGTTGTTGTTATTATGAGTAGTCTTAATTCTAGTGGTATGGCTAATCTTCCTCAGGCTATTGAACCTCCTAAAAACATTCAATCAAGTTCTATTAAAGATGAAGACCCTTTATTTGAACCTATAGCTATTGATGAAACACCTTCAACAGAAGATAGTTTAGATAGCCTAGCTAAAAAAATAAAAGCACAAAGTGAAGAATACAGTCCTCTTGATGAAGATTTCATTGAAGGACCAGAAAATGTTCTGGTAGAAGAAACAGATATTTTTGTTCCGGCTAAGTATGAGAAACCTGTTCCAAAAGTAGTTAAGAAAGCTCTTGTCAGAAAGTCTGTTCCAAAGAAAAAAGTAGTTTCTAAGCCTGCCATTAAAGGAAATTTTTATGTTCAAGTTGGTTCTTTTGGTCGTTTTACTCCTGAGAAAAAGTTCTTAACTAAGATCACATCTAATGGTTATACATATATTATTCATAAGGTTTCTAATGTAACTAAGGTTCTTGTAGGACCTTATTCAACAGATCAAGCCGCACGTAAAGAGCTTCGTACAATCCGTAGTAAGATTGAACCTGGCGCATTTCTTTCTAGGATATAATTTTTGGTACACTCTTCACAATTCACCCTCGATCAATTTGCACCCATTGCGGTGTACCATAAGCTAAAAACACACTTTTCTTTTTGAAAGTGCTGGAAGTTCTGAAGGTAACTATAGTTTTATCATTATAGGTGCTCAAGAACGTCTTAGCTTTAAAAACAACATTACAAGCTACACCGACGCTGATGCTAAAACAAGTATCATTCAAGAAGACCCTTTTTCTTTTTTAAAAGCTTATTATAATAAGCTAGACCAAAAGGCCTATAGAGCTAAGACTCAAGAGCTTGGAATTGGTTATATAGATGGTTTTATTGGATATATCGGTTATGATATGCTTAAGGTATTTGAGCCTGTCTTACAATCAACTATGGACGCACTTGAAGACGAACTACATACCCCTGATCTGGATCTAATACGTCCTAAACTCATTGTTGTATATTCTCATAAGACACACAAGTTAACCCTTGTTTCATCCATGCAAGAGATGGCAGACAATTTTGAGATAATTGAATCTGAGTTAAAGTCTTCTTATGATTATGTTCCTCTTAAACCAATTGATTCAAGTACAGAAGGTTCTTTTGCCTTTAGTAAGGACAAGTTCTTTGATATGGTGGCTAAATCAAAAGAGATGATTAAAAGTGGGGATGTTTTCCAAATCCTTATGGCTAATCGTTATACGGCTATGGCAGAGGTAGACCCTTTTAGTTTTTACCGAATTTTACGGACTAAAAACCCTTCTCCTTATATGTTTTTATTAGAGTTTGAAGACTTTAGTATAGTTGGATCTTCCCCTGAGGTAATGATTCGACTTCAAGATGGGGAACTTCTTTTAAAGCCTATTGCAGGAACGCGTAAACGTGGTGATACCATTGCTAAAGATATGCAAATGGAAGAAGAACTTACTACAGACCCTAAAGAATGTGCAGAACATCTAATGCTTATTGACTTAGGACGTAATGATGTGAGTCGAGTTGCTAAGACAGGAAGTGTACAAGTACATGACATGATGCATGTTGAAAAGTATTCTCATGTTATGCATATGGTCACAGATGTTATTGCTCAGTTACGTGATGATAAAGACATGTTTGACCTTTTTGCAGCAACCTTTACCGCAGGAACTATGACAGGTGCTCCAAAGATACGTGCGATGCAACTTATTGCTGAATATGAAGAAATCAAAAGAGGCTTTTATGCTGGTGCTATTGGCTACTTTGGCTTTGATGGAAACATGGACTCTGCTATTGCTATACGAACGTCTATGGTTTTACCAGATCGAATAGTATTTCAAGCAGGTGCAGGTGTAGTTGCTGATTCTGTTTCTGAACTAGAATACCTTGAGGTAAAAAACAAGCTTGATGCCTTACTAAGTTCCTTAGAGGACTTAAAAGCCTAAGTCTTTAGCTCTTTTTTAAAGCCTTAATATTAGAATTATGGCTTTAGGAACTTTTCTTATTTTTAGAATTAAATATTAAAACACTACACTTATTATTTAACAAAAACTAAAAAATATATTTCATGATATTGTTTATACCCAAGCTAAGAATTATGAATCTCCCTTTAATAGAAGTTCATCCCATATTTTGTAAATAATAAAGTAGAAGGAATAAAGGACTTAGATATTATTCTTAACTAGCCTTTGTATATAAGACAAAAGAGCGCATAGGTTTTTTAACCTGTTTTTGAGCATCTTCTTCTTTAAATTCTTTAATTAAGATCTTATAACTTTTATAAGTATTTACACTCATACGTGTTTGAGAAAAGACAGATAAATGTTCAACCGCATAATCAAATAAGTCTTTAGATTCTTTGATTTGAATATTGCCTAGGTCTAAAAGATCAACTATTCTTTGGCGTAATTCTTTATTCATATTATTTTTAGCCTGAAAGTTTGCCTCATTATCTACCCCATTATTTTGTAAAAAGTGTACATAAAAGTAATATACTAATGCTTCTGAAAAACGTTGTTCAGATCGCATTAATTCTGCCTTATAAAAGATAAAAGCCGTATACAGTTCGTAATATCCTGAGTTCAAAGAGTTTTTAGCATAAGCATTTATAACACTATGCATTACGTCAGTTGTTTGAAGATTTATTTTCCCTTTTTTCTTTAATTCTTGTTCTATATATACATATTCATGATTGAGATAAAACTTGAATTTTTTCACCTTACTTATGGCTGTCCATTGAAGGTCAAATTGTTTTTTGTTTTCTAGAGGATAGGCTACGGTTCCTAGGTCTTGAACTCGTTTTTTCACCATAAAGGTTTTACTACATTTTACACATTTTTTCTCGCCTAAGGTTAATGTTTTATACGCATTACGGCAATAAGGACATTTTTGGTGAGTATTACCTAATTTTTTAAACTTTCCTATAAATCTTTTTTCATATACCATCACCACAGATCTATCTTTAACTTCAAGCTTTTTTTCAAGGTCTTTATGAACCTTGTTTTGGTGCTTTTGATCGGAGTCTTTCATCTCATTTACATCATACTTTGTAATCTCTAGACGAATTTCCTCAGCCTTAGCTTTTGAAAATATCTTTTTTAAAATCTGCATTA
>DTVI01000180.1:0-3834 GCA_012963655.1 Sulfurimonas sp. | reverse complement strand
TATTGTGTTTTCATTTTATTTATTTTGCATTATATCTTTCTAACATTTTTTCTAAATAATGAATATTTGTTCCACCATTTTTAAAATCTGCATTATTAATTCCTTCTCATAAGATAATAATACTCCCTCTTAATAAATAAAAAGTAACTGATGAGTTAATGAAAAGTAAAGATGTTATAATTTTAAAAACATACAAGTCTAGTTTAGGCCTGTTATAAAGAATACATATGAAAACTAAAGAACTATTCGCTATTTTTGGAAACCCTGTTAAACATTCACGTTCGCCTCTTATGCATAATTATGTCTTTAAAAAACTACATTTTAAGGGATGCTATACACGTATACATTTACTGGATGGTGCAAAACTCAAAGAAACTTTTTTTGCCCAAAAACTTTCAGGTGCTAATGTTACTGTTCCTCATAAAGAAGATGCTTTTAAAGCCTGTGATGAAGTACGAGGCTTTGCAAAAGACATAGGTGTTGTAAATACCCTTATTAATGAAAATGGTCGTCTTATTGGTTATAACACAGATGCAGATGGGTTTTTATTTGCCATAGAAGAATTTAAAAACATTCAAAAGGTTCTTATTATTGGAGCTGGTGGTACAGCCAAGGCCCTAAGTATGAAACTAAAAAGCTCAGGACTAGAGGTTAGCGTCCTTAACAGAAGTAAGCCAAACCTTGAATATTTTAAAAACAGCGGATTTGAAACCTTTAGCTGGGAAGACTGTCCCTTATGCCATTATGACCTTATTGTAAACACAACGTCTGCTGGACTTAGTGATGAAAACTACCCTGCCCCATTAGAGATTCTTCGTCCACTTTTAGAAAAATCTTCTTTTGCTGCTGACGCGATTTATGGAAAGGTGACACCTTTTTTAAAGCTATGTAAGGACTTAAACATTACCTATAAAGATGGAGCAGATATGCTCTTAGGTCAAGGTGTTTTAGCTAATAATTATTTTACTAAGGGAAGATATACCCTTGAAGAGATTAAAGAAGAGATGAAAAAAAGCTTTAGCTTCTAAGAAGAGGTCTTAGCTAAAACACAAGACCTTAAAAGCTCACTTTAGACCCGTACCCTATCTTCTAATGCCCTACTAAGTGAGAGCAAATCAATGTTTTCTAAGCTTACACCTGTTGGAACCCCTTGGGCTATTCGTGTAAACTTAACATCACATACACTTAGTTTATCTTCGATAAACAGCATTACTGCGTCATTAGCGATAGAAGGTGTTAAGGCAAAAATAATTTCTTTCACACCTGAATTTACCATGTCTACAAGGTGAGAAGAGTCAAAATATTCTAAGTTTTCTAAAACAAAATAACGGCCATCAAAAATACCACCCTCTTCTAAGGTCATAATATCTTTGGCATTTTCGACTACACACAATATTTCTTTATCTCGTCCATCATCTGCACATACACCACAAAGTTCATCTTCACACAGGCCACCACACTCTATACACTTTCGTAAACACCCTAAGGCATTTTCAATAGCATGGGCGATTTTAATACCACTAAAGTTATCTTCCATCACCATATAATAGGCCATACGTGTGGCTGACTTTTTACCAATAGACGGCAAGTTTTCTAAGGCTTCAACTAATATATTAAATTTTTCTAATCCACGTTTCATTATAAATATCTTTCTAAGCTTACTGTTTTTAGATTATACACTTTACTTTCCAAGATAATCATTAGGTACAAGTATCCTTAGACTTAAAGTTTTTTTCATTATCCCGCCTTTTCAGCTGCATTCTTTCCTCCTGCATAAAAGATATTATCCTTGATTCTCCTTTGATAGCCCCACCTGTATCATGGGCAAACACAATTCGTTCAAACTTTTTTTGGCTTAAAGGGTCAGTTGTACTAATAAACAAAGGCATGCCTAAGGGAATATTTTCTGTCCACTTCCACTGAACGCCCTACCTCTAAAACAACACCTAAGGCCCCAGTAGCAACCGTTCAACTATGAGAGTAAAAATATAAGAAGGATTAGTGTTTAAAATATCATCCATTTACTTAGGATGAGCCTGTAGATAAGCACCTATACTCTGAAGGGAAACATCTATGAATCATAACCTTACCTATGTTAAGAACACTTTTGTCTTCTAGTTCAACGTGACCTGAAGCATGTACCTGTAAAAAAATAGGTTAAGTTTATCTTTGACATAAAAAATAGGTTCTAAACTTTCTAAACCTTCAGGCACCCCATATACGGGATAAGAGAACATATCACTTTTTTCCAAAGATACCTGAAGTAAGGGCTTAAAATATCCTGTTGATAGTGATTTTTGTGATAAGGCATAAAAGGGCTGGGTCTTTGTCTTCTCATAAGTGAAAAGATAGACCTTTAAGGCCTGTGTAAAATCTTCATTTTCCCATGATGATATCATCAAAGGTATGTTTTAGATAATTACCATAAGACAGTTTTTTTTAGCTTGGAACTTGGTTTGTATGAGCACCCTGTAAACAGCAGTAAAAGGATGAATAAATAGCTTATATAATTCATAATTGTATTATAACTCTTAAGTTGGTATAATTTCACAAAATAAAGAGCTGATTATTATAAATTGCCTTTTTTAAAGAAAAATACTTTGGATATCAATTAATTATGGAAGAACTATCTTATTACGAAATTTTAGAAGTAACAAAAAGTGCGGATAAAGCCACTATAAAAAAAGCTTACCGAGCTATGGCAAAAAAACATCATCCTGATAAAAACCCAGGAGACTCAGAATCGGAACATAAGTTCAAACTTTGTAATGAAGCTTACCAAGTTTTAAGTGATGAGAAGCAACGTTCTGTTTATGACAGATACGGTAAAGAAGGTCTTCAAGGTGGCGGCGGTGGTCGTGGTGGCTTTGGTGGCGGCGGTGGTTTTGATGACCTTAGCTCAGTTTTTGAAGAAATGTTTGGTGGCTTTGGTGGCGGTAGTTCACGAAGACAACAACGTGGTGCTCAAGATAAGTATCCTCTAGACCTTGGTCTTAACATGGACATCAGTTTCAAAGAGGCTGTGTTTGGATGTGAAAAAGAGCTAGACTTCAAATACAAAGACTCATGTGGAACATGTAAGGGAACCGGCGCTAAAGGCGGTAAGGTTAAGCCCTGTTCACAATGTGGTGGTCAAGGCCAAGTTTATATGAAGCAAGGTTTTATGACCTTTTCACAAACATGTCCTGTCTGTAATGGTGAGGGCTCAGAGGTTGCTAATAAATGTGGCGACTGTAAGGGTCAAGGCTTTACAGAGGTTAAAGACACTGTTAGTATTAAAGTACCTGCTGGTATAGATAGTGAAAATAGACTAAGAGTATCTTCACATGGAAATAAAGGAAAATCAGGCTCACGTGGTGACTTGTATGTAACCTTCCAAGTACAAGAAGATGAAACCTTTATCCGTCATGGAAATGACATCTACTTAGAAGTACCTGTTTTCTTTACGCAAGCAGTTCTTGGTGAAACAATTAAGATTCCTTCACTAACAGGTGAGCTTGAACTTGTACTAAGTCAAGGAACAAAAGACAAGGCACAATTTAACTTTAGAAACGAAGGTGTAACCGATGTTCATGGACATGGAAAAGGTGATCTTGTAGCACAAATCAAACTTGCCTATCCAACATCACTAAATCCTGAGCAAAAAGAACTTCTAGAAAAACTACAAGATTCATTTGGTATAGAGTCGAAACCACATGAACAAAACTTCGAATCTGCCTTCAATAAGGTAAAGGGTTGGTTTAAATAAACCAAGCTTTTTCTTTTAAAAGTCCAAAGGGCTTTTTACCCCATCTTTGTTTAATTCTTTAACAATATGTGTATATATCATAGTCG
>DTVI01000179.1:1176-1814 GCA_012963655.1 Sulfurimonas sp. | reverse complement strand
ATGCCTGAAAAACCTTTTTCTTGGGTACCAAAAGAAAAACTGCTGAAGTTTGAAGAACTTTTTTTATTTATGAAAGTTGCCATCGATGAGGGTATTAAGAAAATCCGTATAACTGGTGGTGAGCCACTACTTCGTGAAGACCTGGATAAGTTTATTAAGATGATTTATGATTATTGTCCTGAGATAGACTTAGCAATGACAACCAATGCTTATTTACTTAAGGGATCTGCTCAAAAGTTAAAAGATGCAGGCTTAAAGCGTATTAATATTTCTATAGACAGTCTTATTCCTGATGTTGCGGAAAAGATTGCTAAAAAAGATGTACTGAAAAAAGTTCTTGCAGGTCTTGATGAAGCACTAAAGGTAGGGCTAAAAGTTAAGGTGAACATGGTTCCTATGATAGGAATGAATGAAAACGAGATTCTTGATGTGATGGAATATTGTAAGCAAAAAGATATTACAGTTCGCTATATTGAGTATATGGAAAACATACACGCTGAAGTTGATATCAAGGGTATGAAAAGTGAAGCCTTACTAGAACTTATTGGTGAGAGATACAGTTATGAGGATGAGGGCTTTGACGCAACCTCTCCTTCACATTATTACCGATGTGAAGATGGATATAGATTCGGAATTAT
>DTVI01000179.1:0-1132 GCA_012963655.1 Sulfurimonas sp. | reverse complement strand
GTAATCGTATTCGTTTAACGGCGGAGGGTAATCTTATTCCTTGTTTATATTTTGATGAGGCAATGAGTATTCATGACGCGATTAAGCGTGGAGATATAAAAGAAGCAGCAATGGTTTTAAAAGAAGTTATTCGTACAAAACCTGAAAAAAATCGTTGGAGCGAGGCTGATGGTGAAGCATCAACAAGAGCTTTTTATGAGACAGGTGGATGATTTATCTCGTTGAACATTTTTATTCTATTCAGGGTGAAGGTAAGTATTTAGGTACACCTTCACTCTTTTTTCGTTTTGGTGGATGTAATATGAAGTGTGAAGGCTTTGGATGTTCTGAAACCTCCCCTGAAGGTGCTAAGATAGTGGGTTGCGATACGGTTTATGCAGTCGATAAAAAACACTTTGGCTCAACCTGGACCGGTCTTGAAAATTTAGATGATCTTATTTCTATTTATAACTCTTACACCCTTCCTATTAAGGCAGATATTGTTTTAACAGGGGGCGAACCTCTTATTTATGGTAATGATGAACTCTTTGTATCTTTTATAGAATTTCTTCAAGGTAAGGGTCATCGTGTCACATTTGAAACTAATGGTGCTTTAAATGTGGACTTTGAAAAATTCAGGGTATATCAAAAGTGTGTGTTTGCCTTATCGGTTAAACTGACTAATTCAGGAGAACCAGAGTCAAAGCGTATAAATCCTGAGGCTATTCAAAATATAGCAACCTACGCACAAGACTCTTTTTTTAAATTTACAGTTGATAAAGAATCCCTGGAAGAGGGAACAGATGATGAGATAAACAATATTATTAAGTATGCGCCTTCTATTGCAGTTTATTGTATGCCTAAGGGTGGAAGTAGAAAAGAATTAGAGTATCATAGTGAAGCAGTCATTGATTACTGTAAGCTAAAAGGATATGTGTATAGTGATAGATTACATATACGTATTTGGGATGATAATAAAGGTGTCTAGATGTTAATTCGTAAACTTTTTAAATTTGAAAATGCACACATAGTCAGAGGCTGTTCAACCCAAAAATGTAGATCTTCTATTCATGGGCATTCTTATGAGATAGAGGTTCTTTTTGAATCAAACTTTTTAGATAATGGACAAATGGTGTATGATTTTGGTTTGATG
>DTVI01000178.1:1085-1820 GCA_012963655.1 Sulfurimonas sp. | reverse complement strand
CCGCAATAAGGTCTTCAAAGTTTGCAGGTTTTAGCCTTTTATTTAGGTCTTGCATTCCTGAAGATTCTATTTGGAACATTCCTACTGTTTCACCTGTTTGAATAACCTCATATACATGAGGATCATTTTCGTCAATTTGTTTCCAGTCAACAGTAACATCATAACGGCGTTTAACTAGTTTAATCGCTGCGTCAATAACATCAAGTGTCTTAAGACCAAGGAAGTCAAACTTGATTAAATCCACATCTTCAAGGAAGTTAAGTGAGTATTGTGTAACAAAGGTCGTTTCCCCTGAGGGCTTATAAATAGGTGTCTTATACCATAACTCGCGATTTGAGATAACTACACCAGCTGCGTGCATACCTGCATTTCTTTTTAAGCCTTCAAGACGTTTTGCAAATTCCCAAACCCTAGCGGCTGTTGGGTCATTGGCAACAAGTTCTTGAATCTTTGGCTCTTTTTGAAAGGCACCGGGTTTAAGTTCCCCATTTTTCATCTTTCCATTAAGCGTAATTCCTAATTCATCAGGAATAAGTTTGGCCATCTTGTCGGCTTGAGACAAGGGTACATCTAATACACGTGATACATCTCGTATTACCCCTTTTGCAAGAAGTGAACCAAAGGTAATAATTTGTGCCACTTGATTACGTCCATATTTTTCAACCACATAATCAATAATTTCTCCACGTCTGGCTTGCATAAAGGGAGTCATCCGTGATGTTGCACGTGTACTTG
>DTVI01000178.1:600-1075 GCA_012963655.1 Sulfurimonas sp. | reverse complement strand
TCAGGATTAAGAAACCTCTCAAAAAGAAGATCATACTTCATAGGGTCAATATCGGTAATATCTAAAGAATACGCCACTAAAGAACCTGCCGCTGAACCACGACCCGGTCCAACTGCTATGCCCATCTCTTTAGCAACTTTAACAAAGTCCCAAACAATAAGCATATACCCTGGGAATTTCATGGAATTAATAATATCCATCTCAAAGTCGAGGCGTTTTTTATATTCTTCATGTTTTTCTTCAGGTACATGAATCAGGCGATTTTTAAGACCTACTTCACATCGATAAATAAAATACTCTGCATCATTTTTATCTGCTGCACCAAACCATTTCTTTTTTGTTTCTAAGTCTGCATCTTCAGCTAAGGGAGCATCATCTTCATGATCTATTGTCAAGCCTTCTTCAAGTGCATATTCTGGAGTAAATTTAAAGTTAGGAGGCGTAGGATCACCTAATTGTAATTTTAAGTTACATT
>DTVI01000178.1:0-570 GCA_012963655.1 Sulfurimonas sp. | reverse complement strand
ATCTGCAAATAGTCTTCCCATTTGTTCTGGTGATTTAAGATAAAACTCATGTACAGAGTGGCGCATACGATTAGGATCATCATAAAGCTTATTCATTCCAATACACATAAAAGCTTCATGGTATTGGGCGTCATCTGGATAGGTATAATGGGTATCATTTGTTGCAACTATCTTAATACCCGTTTCTTGTGATATTTGAAGGATTTGCTCATCTATAAAAAGCTGATCACCAATTCCATGACGCATGATTTCAAGATAAAAGTCATCTCCAAAGATGTCTTTATATTCTAGGGCAACAGCCTTACCTCCTTCATACCCACCTGCTCCATTTTTCACATTTCTTTCATTAGCTAAATTAAGGTGCCAGTTTACCTCTCCTTGCAAACAAGCAGTAGTACAGATAATGCCTTCACTGTGTTCACGGAGTTCTTTCTTGTTAATACGAGGAAAATAATAAAATCCATCTATATATGCCTTAGATGAAAGATACATAAGGTTTTCATAACCTATCTGGTTCTTAGCAAACAAACACACATGAAAACGTTGACGTGAGCTCTTATCGCCTATTTC
>DTVI01000177.1:776-1829 GCA_012963655.1 Sulfurimonas sp. | reverse complement strand
AAGTTAGTTCGAGCGTCATCTCCAGATTCGTTATAAAAGATATGTGATAAACGTGCCTTATAACGTAAAACTAAGTCAAATCCAACATAATCTTCTACACCCTTATAAACCTTAAAGGTATTATTATTTTTAATGAACTTTGCCGTTCCGCCAAGTCCAGCAAGTTCTAGACTTGTTCGAGCAGACATACCATTTCTTGGTACATAATAATCATCTGTATTATTATAGCTTAGACCAAGAGACACCGCAGATTTTTCAAAATCTTCAAATAAAACTTGATCAATTCCATTGGTAATTGATGATTGATATATATCTGAGATATCACTATATCCTGATGCAGAATATGAATACCCAACAGAACCACTTAAAAAACGAGTTAACCTACGACCTAAGCCTAGGCTAAAACCTTGAGTAGAAATAGTATAATCATCATAGTCAGTTGCGTTTAAAAAGACAGACCCTGAACCTGAGAAGTCACTATCATTTAAACGTGGATTACTAACATTGACACTAAAGCTTTTTGTTCGTTCAGAGGTTTCAGCGGAGAATCCCATATTGATACCAGAACCAAATATATTTCTATCAGAAACACTTGCTGAAAGTAAGATACCACCAAAACTTCCATATCCACCACCAAGTTGAATATTCCCTGTTTGTGTTTCCTTTACCTTAACAATCAAGTCCATAGTCTGTTCATCAATACGTTTTTCTTCTATAGTTGTTGATTCAAAATACCCTGTTCTTTGAAGAGAATTTCTTGAATCTCTGATATCTGTATAGGAATATAAATCACCAGGAGCTAAATAAATCTCTCTTCGCGTTATTCTATCTAAGGTACGTGTATTTCCTGCAATCAGAACATCTCTAATATAAACTTTTTTACCCGGTCTAATCTTATAAACTACCTCAACGGTATGATTCTTTTTATCTTTTCTAAGATCAGGAGTAACCTTTACATAGGCATAACCAAGATTAGAAATAATTGCTTTAATACGTTCAGAATCTTCTCTAAAGGTTTTAACATTAAATGCTTCATTCATTTCAAGTTTAATA
>DTVI01000177.1:0-724 GCA_012963655.1 Sulfurimonas sp. | reverse complement strand
AGATAATCTGACTAACTTTATAAACCCCACCCTCATATATTGTATAAGACATATCTGAAACATATTGTGAAAAATCTACACGAACAAAAGGGTCATTAACCTTTGAGTCCAAATATCCATATTGCATATATAAATCACGTATACGAAGTGGATCATATTGAAGTTCTGTTAGTTTCATTTCTCCATCATTACGGCCCCAGAACCAACCCATCCATTGATGTTCTTTATTCGCAATAACTTCATCAAAGTCCCCTGCTTCAAAGGCTGTCATTCCTTGAAAGTTTAATTTTTCAATGACAATATTTTCACCCTTATTTACCTTAAATAAAAGTTCTATACTTCCATTATCAAGTGTTTCAAGCTCAATTTCAACAATAGTGTCAATATAGCCTTCTTGCGAAATGGCCTCTATTAAGCGTTTTTTAGCCTTTGAAACCTTCTTTTTATCATACAAGGTTCCTTTTTTTAATTGTAAAAGTTCTTCATTTTCATTGTCATCTCCCTGTCCATAACCATCTATTTCAATATGTGATATTACGGACTTTTCAGAAAAATTATAAATAAGTACGCCATTTTTTTCAGTTACATAAATATCTGTAAAATATCCATACTTATAAAATCGTTTAATTGATTTGTCTATTTTCTTTTCAGAGAGTCTATCACCCACTTCAAAGCCAAGGCTTTCAAGGGCTATAGGTTCCTACAGCTGCTACACCGGCAACAA
>DTVI01000176.1 GCA_012963655.1 Sulfurimonas sp. | reverse complement strand
ACTAAGGGAATTAAAAATAAAAGTAATAGTAAGAAGATTTTTTTAGCAAAAGAGAGTCCTCCCATAAAGGAAATGGCAGGCTTAAATACTTGTGCAAATAGGGATATAATCATAAGTTTTGTCTTAGTCTTTTGTCACTATATATAAAGACTCATGATTAAGCTTTTTTAAGACATCCATTATATGAACAAAGTCTTGAAACTTCGATTCTTTATCTGAACGTAATACCACCGTGTCTTTTTTAGAGATTTTCTTTAATCTCGCAGTTAAGGTCGAAATGTCTACCTTTTCTTTATCTAAAAATATTTCACCTTTTTTAGTAACATAAATAGTTATTTCTTTATCATCACTTTTTTTATCTGAAGATTTTGCCTCAGGTAAGTCTACAGGAATAATACCTTGACGTATAAAGGTAGCCGTAGTAAGTACCATAACCAAGAGCACCAGCATAATATCAATAAAAGGGATAACATTCATTGAGGATAAGGGTCTACGTTTTAAAGACATACCTTAACCCTTGTTACTTATATTATGTTCTATATCCCAGTAGGCAAGTATACGTTCCATCTTACGAAGAAGTACATTATAAAAAATTCCCGAAGGAATTGCTACAACAAGGCCCATAGCTGTTGCCTTAAGGGCTAAGGCTAAACCACCCATTATTTGCTTTGTGTCTACCGCCCCTGTTTCACCTAGTGTATAAAAGGTAATCATAATTCCAAGTACCGTTCCTAAAAGGCCAATATAGGGAGCATTAACAGTAATTGTTGCTACGGTTGAAACATTATTACTAAGCTCAAGTTCTAGTCTTTCTCTATTTGCATGTTCATTCACATTAATAGTATTATAAAACATAATGCGCTCAACAAACACCCATAAGGCTAAAATACTCATAAAAATCAAAAGACCAATAACACCATAATCAATGCCTTTCTCGGCGATAACTGTCCAACTGTTTTCTTGCATATTAATTCTCCTGTTTTAAAGCACTTAAATCTAAGGTGATTTTTGTCCCTAAATCTTTTTTTGAATTTAGATAAATTTTTATTTTATTACGATCACAATATTCTTTTACAAGACCAAGACCTAAGCCTTGACCCTTATGTTCTTTGTCTTCTTGATAATAATGTTCAAAGGCTTGTAAGAAGAAGTCTTCTTCCATTCCAATGCCCTCATCTTCTATGCTTAATTGCAAGTTTTGAAGACTGATTTTTATAATAGATTTATGCTTTGAATACTTTACTGCATTATGAACCAAGTTATCTAATACTTTTAAAAAACCAATTATATCTATTTTTACACTAGAGCTTTCTAAAGTTAGTACAAAATTTCTGTGTAAGATTCTTGCTTTTGCTCTATTATTTTTTTTAGATCACAGTCTTCTTTTATAAGTGTATGGTTTTGTTTTTTAATGGTGTAATCAAGTTCTGTATACATACTTTGAAGCGTCGCGGCAGCCTGATTAATCCGTTTCAAGCGTTTAATATTTTTTTCATTCTCTTCATTTTTTAAAAGCATTTGGGTATTGGCCAAGATCGTAGCTACTGGAAGGTTCAGCTCATGCAAGGTTTGACGACTTAAAAGTTCAAGTTCGTGGGATCGTTTATCTAAAGGCTCAATAAGGTTTCGTACATATCCTGTACCTATAATAAAACCTGCAATCAAGGTCATACTCATAATCAAACTAAGGTCAAACCGTCCATTAGCATGATAAGCAAAAAAAGCGGCTAAAGAAAGGGCCGCCATAAAAATAAAAACTAAAATATATTTATCAATGCGATTCATAAATATACCCTTTACCACGTACATTTTTTAAAGACTGCGAGTCTAAGATCTTTTTGAGCCTATTAATATACACACGGATAGCCCCATCACTTCCTTCTTCATCATTTGTCCATAAAGCGTCAATAATCATCTCTTTAGAAACAATTTTGTCCTTATTTCTAAAGAGTAAGGCAATAAGGTCAAACTCCCTAAGTGTGATTTCAATTTCTACTTCATCCTTGTACAAACGTTTTTGTTCTATATCTATACAAATATTAGAAATACACTGTTTTTTATTTCCGCGGTAACGTTTCATCACACAAGAGATACGAAGACTTAATTCTTCTAAGTCTACAGGTTTTTTTAAATAATCATCACAACCCTTCAAAAAGCCTTCTTTCATCACCTCTTTGTCTTGGTAAGAGGTCAGGAAAATGGCAGGAGTGAGGTCTCCACTTTGACGCAGGTCATCTAAAAATTCTATTCCACTCATAAGGGGAAGATTAATATCAAGTAAATAAAGGTCGAACTTTTGCGCATATGTTAATTCCAAAGCGGCATGAGGATTATGAGCTAAAACAACTTCATACCCCTCTTCTTCAAGAAAATCTTCTAAGCTTTGTGCAAAAAGAAGATCATCTTCTAAAAGTAGAACCTTAGTCGACATCCTTTATAGACCATCCAATACTTTCACCCGCATACATAGGCACAACGCCCTTATACTTTTCAGGCACCATAAAAGGTTCATTAACTAAAACAACCTCTTTAAATTCTGGACAGATTCCATAAATACTTTGGGCATTGTCTGAAATAAAAGATTGAAGATTCTCAAGTTTATTTGCTTTATCAAAAATCTCACATAAAAGTTGAAGGGCGATAGGCGCGGTAAACACACCTGCTGCACATCCACAAGCTTCTTTCTTATGTTGAGGATGGGGTGCAGAATCTGATCCAAACATCACTTTAGGATGCGCTTGTAGTGCTACTTTTAAAAGTGCATCTCTGTCTTCAGGGCGCTTTGCAATAGGCTTACAAAACAAGTGAGGTTTCATTGATCCACCAATAACATCATCTAAAGAGATAAGAAGATGATGTACAGTAATAGTTGCATAAAGATTGGCATGCTTATCCAACATATCCACTGCTTCTTTCGTCGTAATATGTTCCATGATAATTTTCAAATCAGGAAAGTTTGTTGCAAGAGCATCATAAATGTTCATAAATTCTGCCTCTCTATCCATCACAAAGCCATCTGTTTCTCCATGTACACATAAAGGGATATCAAGTCTAGCCATAGCTTCTAGCGTAGGACGCATCTCTTCAATATCAAAGTTCTTAACCCCACCCTCAGAGTTGGTAGTAATACCAGCAGGGTAAAGTTTGATAGCGGTAAGCTCTTCAGCTACATCTTCTAAAAACTCTTCATCATAATTTTGATAAAAAAGTGTCATATAAGGTTCAAATCCACCATTATCTGCAAATTCATCCATCTCATCATCCGCCGCTTCAACGCCAACGGCATGTAAGATACGTTCTTTATAAGCAATAAGTTCATCTTTTGTACTCACTGGAGGAACAAGGTTAGGCATAATAATAGCGCCTGAAAAGCTATAAGCTGAAAGCGCAGCTATATTTTCAAGCATAATCCCATCTCGTAGGTGTAGGTGCATATCTAGTGGCATTAAAAGTGTGTGTTGTTTCATTGTAGAATCCTTATTTATCTGTTTTACTCTTAAAAAGTGTGAACGCATTCACCTTTTTTAAAGGTATCAATTTTACTCAGAAAAAGTGCGAGTGAATCTCACACTTTTTTTAAGACGTTTTTATACGCTTATTACTTCACGAGAAGACTCAATTAAAGCATTTAAATGTTTCTCATAAAGTTGTGCATCTTTTAAATCTTGTGATTCAAAACGCGTTACTAGCACTGGCGTTGTATTACTTGCTCTTACAAGTCCCCAACCGTTTTCAAAGATTACACGAACCCCATCAACATCAATAATTTCTTTTATATCAGGAAAGTCAAGAGGCGGAGCTTGAAGCTTTTCTTTAAGAATATCAATGATTTTAAACTTTTCTTGTTCAGTTATTTTAATCTTAATTTCTTCTGTTGAAAAAACGACAGGGAGTGCCTCAACTTCAGCATCTAAATCCATACCACGATTAATAAGTTCTAAGACTCTAAAAGTCGTATAAATCGCGTCATCATAACCAAAGTATCTGTCATTAAAAAAGATATGACCACTTACCTCAGCCGCTAAGTCAGCATTTGTTTCTCTAATTTTTACCTTAAGGTTTGAATGCCCTGTCTTATACATAATAGCCGTACCACCACGTTCACGAATAGTATCATACATCACTTGTGAACATTTTACCTCGCCAATAACAGTAGGATTAGACATCTGCTTTGAAAGTAAAAGGGCCAGAATATCACCCTTAATATTATGCTTTTTTGTAAGCACTGCTATACGATCCGCATCTCCATCATAAGCAAAGGCAATATCACCCTCACGGTTAAGTAAAAGTTTAATATCTTCAAGGTTTTCTTCTTCACTTGGGTCTGGGTGATGATTAGGAAAGGTTCCATCAGGCTCAATAAAAATACCCTTAGCCTTAAGGTTTAGCTTTTGCAAAATAGTAGGAAGAACTGAACCAGCCACTCCATTTCCACAATCATAAACAATATTTAAGTCCATACCACGTAAGTGTTCAAACTCATTTACAATATAATCTATGTACATACTTGCTGCGTCAAATTCTATATACTTATCACTATCAGGAATAATCTCAACAAGTTCATCAATCTCACGGCCAAGGGCATATATATCTTCACCAAAAAACGGTGCCTTAGCTAGGGTGATTTTAAAACCATTATATTCAGGTGGATTATGAGAACCAGTAATCATAACAGAAGCTGTCGGCGTTACCGTTTGACCATTTTCTAAATGAAGTTCTTGGTAATTTGTAAAATAATTTACAGGTGTAGGTACAAGTTGGATGTTTATCACCTTTTTACCGGCGTGAACAAAACCTGCACATAACCAGTCAAAAAGCTTAGGTGAATGCGTACGCGCATCATATCCAATGCTAACATATTCTCCTTGAACTTTAAGTCCAAGTGTATAACCTATTTTCTTAACTGTGGCTTCATTTAATTCTTGTTCAAAAATTCCGCGTATATCATATTCTCTGTAAATTGACATTTAGACCTCACATATATATTTATTGTGTAATTATATTAAATATAACTCTTAATGTAGCTTATAAACAATAGGAATTCTTAAAGCTAACGCTTCGCGAGGGTGAGGAAAAGATTTAGATGCTTTTCTAAGCGTCTTTATAGCTAACTTTTTTAAGCTATAATGGAAAGCACCAAGTGCCTCAATATCAATAACTTCCCCTTGTATACTAAGGGTAAATGAAATCATTGCCTTACCTTGTAGTCCCCTCTTTTTTGCTAAACGTGGATAAAAAAGATTTTTCTTTATAAGGGCACCTATTAAGGCAAAATTATCTTGTATATACTGGGCTTCATAACTTATCTTTGGCTCAATTACAGCAACTAAGGGAGTACTTTCTTCTAGTACAATAGTTTCATCTTTTGCAATAAGTTCTTCTTGAGTTTCAACTTCTTCTTCAATTTTATCTTCTGTCTCTTCTTCTACCTCTAACTTTTCAGTAGTCTTTATAATTTCAGTCTTTATTAAAATAACTTCTTCCATGGCCTTTGGTTTTAAGGGGACTATCTTTTTAACTAGAGCAGGTGGCATAATAGCCTTAGTAGTTTTCTGTTTAGGCTTTTTAAACTCTTTTTTTAGCTTTGGCTGTTTTTGCGCTTGGGTTTTTAATGATTTTTTGATGAGAGGTTCTGCTATATCAGGGGTGCATATTTGCATGCTTTTTAAGTTAATAAGAGAATAAACTTCATGTTCATCATCATCTTTTAGATATACACTCAAAGCTATTATTCCCAAGACTAAATGTATGGCTAATGAATAAAAAAATGATTTATATTTTAAACTATTGGTATGCATAAGCGAATTATACAAAAATACTGTTACAGAAGTGTTAAGCTACTTTACACAAGCCTTAATCCTTCCCTTTCATCTTGAAAATCAGAGTCAGATTCAAATAGTTTTTTTTTAAAGAGGATAGACTTTTTTGGTTTAATATATTTTTCACCTTTATAAGCATGAAACCTTTGATCAGGAGCATAAGCAATATTTATAAAATATCCTTAACCTATAAATATTAGGCCCAGTCTATAAAAAACTTTGTAACAATAACTATCTAGACTTATATCTTAAGAAGTTTATTTTTTTCTGCTGTACTTTTACAATGTCCACACATCCCTTTTCCATGCATTTTAGCCCGAAGAAGGGTTACTTCAAATTTTTGTCCGCAGTTTTTACATTTAGCTTTAATTTGACAGCACATAATCATTCCTTATCTATTTTTATAAGAGTATTATCGGTAAAAGTTATGTGGAAATTAGAGAAAAAGAAGAAAGTATAAAAATTCTTAGTCTAAAGACTAAGAAGAGAAAAAACTAGATAGCTTCTGCATCTGTTTCACCTGTACGAATACGGATAATTTGGTCAATGTCAGATACAAAAATCTTACCATCACCAATCTTACCTGTACGGGCAGCTTCTACAATAGTGTTAACTGTTTGTTCTACATTATCAGCAGAAACAACAATCTCAATCTTAATTTTTGGAAGAAAATCAACTACATATTCTGCCCCTCTGTAAAGCTCACTATGTCCTTGTTGACGACCATAACCCTTCACTTCACTTACTGTCATACCCGTAACACCAATCTCAGCTAATGCGTCTTTAACATCTTCTAATTTAAACGGTTTAACTACTGCTTCAATTTTTTTCATATGATAGATTCCTTATTTTATTTTATTCAAAAAAAGGTGAACGTATTCACCTTAAATCGTGACTTAAAGGTTAAAACCTTTTTCACCATGTACTGACTCATCAAGACCCATAACTTCATTATCTTCTTTAACTCTACGACCACCCGTAATAGCAACTGCAACATAATAAACAACAACCGTACCAACAAGAGTAAAGGTTCCTACAATCGCAACAGACTCTAGTTGAACTAAGAATTGTCCCATTCTGTCGCCTGATTCTTTAAGTGGACCATCCCATAATAGTGCTTGATCTTTTACTGCAAAAATTGCTGTTGCTAATGCACCCCATAAACCGGCTAAGAAGTGAACTCCAAAAGCGTCTAAAGAATCATCATAACCCATTTTCTTCTTAAACAGTGTCACACCAAAGAATGCGAATACAGTACCAATAGTACCAATCATAAAGGCACCAGAAACATCAACAAAACCTGCAGCTGGCGTAATTGCAACGAGACCAGCGATAGCACCTGTAGCTGCACCTAGTAAGGTAGGCTTCTTGTAAATAATCCATTCTAAAACAATCCAAGTAATGGTAGCGATAGACGCTGCAACCGTTGTAGTTAAGAAAGCTAAACCAGCAATAGCGTTTGCACCAAAGGCAGATCCACCATTAAATCCATACCAACCAAACCATAATAAAGCAGCCCCAAGTGCTGTTAAAATTACTGAAGCTGGCTTCATAGCACTCTTAGGATAACCTGCGCGCTTACCAACTAAGACAGCAAGAACAAGACCTGCGAGACCACCATTCATGTGAACAACAGTACCACCAGCAAAGTCTAAGGCACCAATATCAAATAAGTATCCACCACCCCATACCATGTGTGTAATTGGAGCATATACTACAAGAACCCAGATAGCAACAAAGACTAACCAAGTAGAAAATTTAATTCTTTCAATAACAGAACCTGATGCGATAGCTACCGTAATAGCTGCAAAAGTTCCTTGGAAAACTACAAATACAAATTCAGGAAAAGCACCTAAACCATTTATCTGAGTATAAGAAATACCTGAAAGGAATAAATGAGAAAAGCCACCAATAACCTTATTCATACCGCCATCAGCTGTACCAAATGCTATTGAATACCCTGCAGCAATCCATACAACGAAACCAACAACGAAGGCTGCAAAAACCATTGCATATGTATTTAGAATATTTTTTGAACGCGTCATTCCACCGTAAAACAAAGCAAGACCTGCTGGTGTCATAAGCATAACAAATGCTGTTGAAACCATCATCCAAGCTGTGTCCCCTGAATCGATAGTTGGAGCTTCTTCGGCTAAGGCAAGAAGAGGAAGCAGTAAAGCTGCAAACAATTTTTTCATTGTAGTTCCTTAAAGTAATTTTGCCCATAGTATAACTACTAATTTTTAATTTGATTTTAAAATTATGTATAAATTTTAATCAAATATACATTTCACAATCTACTAAGTATATTACACCAGGTTATATTACTTCTTTCTAGAATAAGCATACTAAACAGTTTTAAGTGACTGTTACCTTTTAACGCTTATTTTTAAATCTAATACTTTTTTTTAAGCTTTCCTTCCCCTATATAGTTACTTATTAAGGCAAACTTAGTTATTATCTAGCTAATTTTTAAAGAACTGTTTCTTAGTATACAGTTTTTAATACAAGAGGATATGCATGAGCGATTCACTGGAAAACAGCCAGAATATTGAAAATATAAATATAGAAGACACGGTTAAAGCGCCTTGATTACTCAATGAGTGTTATCATTGGTCGTGCCTTACCAGATGTTCGAGATGGACTAAAACCCGTTCACCGTCGTATTCTTTACGCAATGGACAAGCTGAATCTTTCAGCAGGTGCCAAATACAAAAAATCTGCTCGTATCGTCGGTGACGTTATTGGTCAGTACCACCCTCACGGTGACAATTCAGTTTATGACGCTTTAGTTCGTATGGCTCAAGACTTCTCTATGCGTATGACTCTTGTTGATGGTCAAGGAAACTTTGGTTCTGTTGATGGAGATAACGCGGCTGCTATGCGTTATACTGAAGCAAGAATGACTAAGTACGCTGGCGAGTTAATGAAAGATCTTGAAAAAGACACTGTAGACATGGTAGAAAACTACGATGGTACTACAATTGAACCTACTGTTTTTCCAACACGTGTACCTAACCTACTAATTAATGGTTCATCAGGTATCGCCGTTGGTATGGCAACAAATATTCCTCCTCATAATCCAGGCGAAGTTATTTCTGGTGTTTTACACCTTTTAGAAAATCCTGACGCTACACTTCCTGACATCATGCAGTTTATTAAGGCTCCTGACTTTCCTACAGGTGCAACGATTTATGGTCAAAAAGGTATCTTAGATGCTTATGAAACAGGTCGTGGACGTATTAAGCTTCGGGCTAAGACACATATAGAGAAAAAAGGAAACAAAGACGTTATCGTTGTTGATGAACTTCCTTACCAGGTAAACAAGGCTCGTCTTGTTGAAAACATTGCTATCTTAGTACGAGACAAGTCAATTGAAGGTATCTCTGAAATTCGTGATGAATCTGATAGAGAAGGTATGCGTATAGTAGTTGAGCTGAAACGTGACGCTATGCAAGAGATTGTATTAAACAACCTATACAAACAAACAAACATGCAAACTACCTTTGGTATTATCATGCTTGCTATTAAAAACCAAGAACCATTTGTATTTAAACTTCTTGATATTATTAAGACCTTTATCTCTCACCGTAAAACAGTAATCATTCGTCGTACTATTTTTGATCTTGAAAAAGCCAAGGCTAGAGCTCATATCTTAGAAGGTCTGAAAAAAGCAATAGACATCATTGATAAGGTTATCAAAACAATTCGTGCCTCTGGTAATGAAGAAGAAGCTAGAAATAATCTAGTTTCTGAATATGACTTTTCAACGATCCAAGCAGCAAGTATTGTTGCTATGCGTCTTGGTAGATTAACTGGTCTTGAAATTGAAAAAATTGAAAGCGAATTAGCTGAGCTACATGCAGTTATTCAATACCTAGAATCTATCCTTAAAAGCGAATCAGTTCTTCAAGGCATCATTAAAGAAGAGTTAATAGAAGTTCAAGCAACTCTTACAAGTCCAAGAAAGACAGATATCGTAGATAATTATGATGATATTGATATTGAAGACCTTATCCCTAATGAGCCAATGGTAGTAACTATTACTCACCGTGGTTACATTAAGCGTGTTCCTCTTGCTCAGTACGAAAAACAACATCGTGGTGGAAAGGGTAAGATTGCAGTAACTACTTATGATGATGACTTTATTGAAAGTTTCTTCACTTGTAATACACATGATACTCTTCTTATCGTAACTAACCGTGGTCAACTACACTGGTTAAAGGTATATAGAATTCCTGAAGGTTCACGTACGGCTAAGGGTAAGGCGATTGTTAACCTTATTAACCTTGTTCAAGGTGAAGAGATTCAGTCTATCATTCCTACCGTTGACTTTAGTGAAGACAATTCTTTAGTCTTCTTTACTAAAAATGGTATTGTTAAGCGTACAAATCTTTCTGAATTTTCAAATGTAAGAACAAATGGTGTTAAAGCTATCGTTCTTGATGATGCAGATACTCTTGTAACAGCTAAAATTTCTACACCAGCTACTGAGTACCTATTTATCTTAACAAGCCAAGCTCAGTGTATTAAGTTTGAAATTGGAAAGACTAGAGATCAAGGACGAACAACTCGTGGTGTTCGTGGTATTAAGTTCAAGCATGAGGGTGATTTTGTAATTGATGCAAATATCATCTCAAATGACGAGCAAGAAATCCTTACAGTGAGTGAAAAAGGTATTGGTAAGCGTACAACAGCTGAAGAATACCGTTTAACCAATAGAGCTGGTTCTGGTGTTATTGCTATGAAGCTTAACAGCAAAACAGGAAAAAATGTTGTTGGATGTCTTATGGTTGATGAGTCTATGGACATGATGGCCCTTACTAAAACAGGTAAGATGATTCGCGTAGACATGCAAACAATATCTAAATCTGGACGTAATACTTCAGGTGTTTATATCATTAAGGGTGATGATGTTGTATCTATCTCACGTTGTCCTAGAAATGAAGATCAAGATGATGAAAACGAAGAAACTGAAGAAGGTACTGAAAAATAACTTTTTTTGTGAAAGATTATAAAAAATCTTTCACTCCTCTTCTTCAAAATTTCCATAATATTTAACACATCATAAGTCAGATCATTATACAAAAGTCACCAGGACTAGTTTTATAAACTCTATTGCGCTTTTCTAAAATCCATTTAATTTCTGGAACAAAGTTTGCTTTATACTGCTTAACATATAAGATGTAAGGATAGATTAATGAAAAAAATATTAGTAGTTAGTGCCCTGTTATCAGCAATATTGATGGCAAGAGAGATGAAGGTTGATACAAATCATCAACAAGTAATTGTAGTTGAACCCGTTGTTGTAACAGTTCAAGCTCCTGTAGCTGAAAAAGAGAATACTCATGTTTGTCCTTCTAATATGCAAGAACCTCTTGCTCAAAAGGGAACAGATTCGTATAAGATGGTTCGTATTAATGTTGTGGGACAAGGTGTTGCACCAACTATGACCTCTTCTCCAGCTCAGGCTTATGCACTTGCAAAACGCGCGGCTATTGCAGATGCTTATAGACTATTAGCTGAAAAAGTTAAGGGAGTTAGAATCGAAGGTTCTGATAAAATCAAAAACATGATGGTTCAACGTTCAGAAATTCGTACCTTTGTTGACGCAGTTATTGCTCAAGCTGAGATCATTGAAACTGTTTTCAAAGATGGTTTATGTGAGGTTGAAATGGAACTTAACCTGAATGAAAAACAATGGAACTCAATTTTAGCTTCACGCTAAAACACGTTTAAGCATCTTTTGCGCCTTCATCCCTTTAGCCTTGTACTTTTAAGTATATTATATAACCTAACATGGATAGAGGCTTCACAAACTTACATCTTAAGCTACCGCTCTCAAATTAAAAATGCGGTAGTTATTTCTGAATCTTTTTACCTTAGTGCTTCTATGAAAGAAATCCATGCTCAGTCTATGCAAAGCCTTAAAATTGATGCTACTAATGAAAATGACTTAAATATCATTGTTCAAAAAAACAAAGACCTTATCTTAGAATTTCTAATGAAATACGGCACCCATACTCGCTCTTTTGAAAAAGTTTATAACAATCAATCTTCTTCACTTATATCCATAACTATTCCCCCTACCTATTTAACAGTCGATTTTAAAAATGACTACGCTATAATCACGCGATTAAAACAAGACAATTAATCAAATTTTCCTAGCCAAAGGAGTTTCGTGAAAATAGCTATCGTTGAAGATGATATAAACATGCGTAAATCCCTTGAAATCGCTATGGGAGATTATAATGAGTTCGAAATTGTTGCTTTTAAAAAATGCTAAAGATGCTTTAGCCAAGTTAGACGACAGTTTTGAACTGATAGTTACAGATATAAATATGCCTGGTATGGATGGGATAGAATTTGTAAAAGTCTTAGATGGTAAATTCGAAGTTATCATTATGACAGGAAATGCTACCTTGCAAAAAGCCATAGATTCTATTCAACTTGGTGTAAAAGACTTTTTACTTAAGCCTTTTGAAATCGAAACCCTAGTCGAAGCTATTAAGCGTTCTCACAAAATACAAGAAGTTGTAAAAAAAGCCCCTTCTAAAAAAGTAAAAAAACAATGTTCTAGTTCTTCTTTCTCAGCTTCTTCACCTGCTCTTGATAAGGCAGTTAATATGGCTGAAAGAGCAGCTAAAACAGATGCAAGTATCTTACTTACAGGTGAGAGTGGTGTGGGTAAAGAAGTCTTTGCTAAGCATATACACCAATACTCACCTCGTTCTAAAAAGCCTTTTATTGCTATTAATATGGCTGCTATACCAGAGAACTTAATTGAAAGTGAACTTTTTGGTTTTGAAAAAGGTGCTTTTACCGACGCGATTGCTTCTAAACCAGGTCTTTTTGAAACGGCTGAGGGAGGGACACTATTTCTTGATGAGATAGGGGAAATGCCTTATGGTGTTCAAGCTAAACTTCTTCGTGTTCTTCAAGAAAGAGAAGTTCAGCGTCTTGGCTCTTCAAAGCCTATTAAAATTGATGTACGTATTGTGTCAGCCACTAACGCCAACTTGCATCAACAAATAGACGATAATGAGTTTAGAGAAGACTTATATTATAGACTTAATACTATTCCCGTTGCTATTCCACCTTTAAGACAAAGAACAGAAGAAATTTTAGATATTGCGAATAATGTCTTAACAGATAATTGTAATAAATATGGTTTTAAATTAAAAAGTTTTAGTGAAGAAGCGCAAAATGCACTTATGGCCTACAAATGGCCTGGAAATATTAGAGAGCTTGTTTCTGTTGTGGAAAGAGCAACTATTTTAAGTGAAGGTCAAAGCATAACAACTGACGAACTATTTTTAGATAGTAGACAAAAACAAAAATCAATAAGTGAAATGGAAAAAGAACTTATTGAAGAGGTACTAAACTCTTATAATAATAACGTAAGTGAGAGTGCTAAAATCCTAGGGATGAGTGAAACAACCTTAGAGAAAAAAATTAAAACATATCAGATATAAAGGATTAGATAATGAAAAAATATAATGTAGCCGTAGTCGGTGCGACCGGAGCCGTTGGTGAAGAGATTTTTCGTATCTTTGAAGAGATAGACTTTCCATTTAACAAGATAGTGCCACTAGCAAGTGAACGTTCAGCAGGTAATACCATCACTTTTAATAATGGTGATTTAGTCATTAAAGAGCTAACAGAAACAATTTTTCATGAAGAAGAAATTGAGATTGCCTTGTTTTCAGCAGGCGGGTCTATTTCTGAAAAATACGCTTCATTTGCAGTAGATGCAGGGGCAGTTGTAATTGATAACACAAGCCATTTTAGAATGGATGAAGATGTACCTTTAGTTGTTCCAGAGGTAAACCCAGAAGAAATTAATGAGTGGAAAACAACAGGAATTATTGCTAACCCTAACTGTTCTACCATTCAAATGGTTCAAGCCCTTAAGCCTCTTGATGATGCCTTTGATCTTGTACGTGTAGATGTAGCAACCTATCAAGCAACCTCAGGTGGTGGAAAAGAGGCAATGGAAGAACTTGTAACACAAATGCAAGACTTCTTTGCCTTTAAACTTGATGATTCAGAGCACAAAGCCTTTCCTCACCAAATTGCCTTAAATGTTATTCCCCAAATTGATGTATTTATGGAAAATGGTTACACTAAAGAAGAGATGAAGATGGTAAATGAAACCATTAAAATTCTTGGTAAGAATGTAGAAGTTTGTGCAACCTGTGTACGCGTTCCAACACTTCGTGGTCATGCGGAATCATTAACACTTACCTTTGATGCAGATGTAGATGCAAATGAAGCAAGAGAAATTCTAGCTAAGGCGCCAAACATTATTGTTATTGATAATCCTGCCGCAAGTGAATATCCAATGCCAGCAGCCTGTGTAGATAAGAATGAGACATTTGTAGGTCGTATTAGAAATGACATTTATAGAAAAAATGTCTTAAATATGTTCATAGTTGCAGATAACCTTAGAGTGGGTGCAGCAACAAATGCCGTAAGAATTGCTCAAAAATGGGTAGAAATTCAAGAAGCTACTAAATAATGGAAAAGATGTTTGAAAGTACCTTATGGGCATCACGTTTCATGGTTATCATGGCTGTTGTTTTTGGTCTCATTGGCGCTGTAATTCTTTTTATAGTTGCTAGTGTTGATATTTATGATAGCGCTAAATTTGTTGTAACAACGTATATTAATCATACTCATCCTGAAAATTTTCATGAAGATGTAGTAGGTGGAATTATTGGAGCCGTAGACTTATATCTTATTGGTGTGGTTATGCTTTTATTTTCTTTTGGTTTATATGAGCTATTTATTTCTGAGATTGATGTTGCAAAGGACGATAAGGGCGAAGACAACAAGATTTTAGCAATTCATTCATTAGACCAACTTAAAGACAAAATTTCAAAAGTTATCGTCATGGTTCTTGTCGTTGGTTTTTTTCAAAAAGTAGGACATACCCACTACAACGGCGCACTAGATATGCTTTATTTCGCACTTTCAATTACAGCCGTAGCTCTAGGACTTTACTTCTTAGGTAAAGTTGGAAAAAAGAACTAAGAAGTAAAATAAAAAATAAGATATATAGGAATTAATTATGGCAAACAAAATTTTCGTAGACGCATGTCTTGGTAAAGAAACACCTTATACCCCTGTATGGATGATGCGTCAAGCAGGTCGTTACCTTCCAGAATATATGAAAGTAAGAGCAGAGGCCGGTAACTTTTTAAACCTATGTCATGATCCTAAAAAAGCATGTGAGGTAACACTTCAGCCTATGGATATTGTAGGTGTAGATGCCGCTATTCTTTTCTCTGATATCCTTGTTATCCCTGATGAAATGGGAATGGACTTATCATTTGTTAAAGGTGAAGGTCCTAAGTTTTCAGACCCTATCACTTGCGAAGCAGATATTGACCGTTTAATTGGTGGAGATGAAGCAGCTAGCAAGCTTACTTACGTGTTTGACACTATCAAGTTAATCAAGCAAGAGTTAGCAGAAGACAAGGCCCTTATCGGCTTTACAGGTGCACCTTGGACATTAGCAACATATATGATTGAGGGACAAGGAACTAAGACTTATAATATCTGTAAAAAAATGATGTATTCTAACCCAGCCTTACTTCATAAAATTCTTGCAAAAGTCACAGAAGTAATTAAGTTATATATGGAAAAACAGATTGATGCAGGTATTGATGTTGTTCAAATCTTTGATTCATGGGCAGCGGCAATTGAGCCCTCTATGTATGATGAATTTTCTTGGAAGTACATGGTTGAAATTTGTGATCACTTAAAAGCTAAGTATCCAAATACCCCTATTATCATGTTCCCTAAGGGTATCCCTACTTTTCTAGATAAAGTATATGGAAACTTTGATGTATTTGGTGTAGATTGGGCAACACCTATGGAACTTGCCAAAGAAAAACTTGGGGAAAAATATGTACTTCAAGGAAATATGGAGCCATGTAGACTTTACAGCCAAGAAGAAACAACAAAAAGTGTTGATGACATCCAAAAAGTGATGGGAACTTCAAGACATATCTTTAACCTTGGACATGGTATTTTACCTGATGTACCTGTGGCTAATGCTATTCATTTTGTTTCAGAATGTCAAAGAATTTCTAAGAAGTAATTTACTAGGAGTATTCATGCAAGAAAGAGCGCACCCCATTATTTTTACGGGTAATGGTTGGGAATATTTTAAAATCTATTTTGTCAATATTATGCTAAGTATCCTTAGTCTTGGTATTTATTCGGCTTGGGCCAAGATTAGAAATAAGCGTTATTTTTATGGACATACTTCTTTTGCTGGTTCTAGTTTTGAGTACCATGCTAGGCCTTTACAAATACTCAAAGGACGTGCAATTGTCGTGATTGCGCTTATCTTGTATCAAGTTATAATAGGTTTTTCTCCTTTACTAGCCCCTATATTATCCTTGCTTTTACTCTTTGCCATCCCCTTTGTTATTATGCGCGCAACAAAATTCAATATGCAATATTCATCTTACCGTCAAATTCGCTTTAACTTTTTTGGAAAATACCCTTATATCTTTTTATATTTTATTGTCCTACCTATACTTTCTATTTTAACCCTTGGCCTAGCCTATCCTTACGCTATATATAAACAAAAACAATACCTCAGTAATAAGACTAGCTATGGGGAAAGTCCTTTTAAGTTTTTTGGAAAGAGTAAGGAATTCTTTTTTACTTATTTTATAGCTATTTTTTTTCTTATATCTTTATATGCCCTTATCTTAAACGCCTTTAACCTTATAGATGCCCAATCAATTAAAGCCTTTATGACAGGATTTAAAGAAGGCATACAAACAAGCCTAGATAACAACAGTTCTAGCTTATTTGCAGATGAACAAAGTGAAAATGTACAAGGACTACTCATTGCTTTAGGATTTTATACCTTTTTCATCTTTAATATCTTGCTTTTTTCAGCCTTTGTCAACACACGACTTACGAACTATCTTTTTAATAATCTTAGGCTTGAAGGAATGTCTTTTAGCTCCCATATTAGCTTTTTCAAGCTCTTTTTGATTTATCTTACTAACCTTATATTCATTATTTTAACACTTGGCTTTTTTATCCCCTGGGCTAAGGTTAGATCCGTATCTTATAAGCTCTCTTGTATGGCTATCTTTTCAGATCAGATTGATAGTTTTATATCAGATAATGAAACGAAGGCAAATGTCTTAGGTGAAGAATTTTCTGACTTCTTAGATATTGATATCGGATTTTAATGTCACTTTTAAAGGCAAGACTTTTTGATAAACAGAGTTCAGGCTTTGATGATATAAGCATAGAGTTTAAAGACGATATATTAGTGATATATTTTCAAGCCAGTACTAAAACCTATATCCTAAATGAGCTCACCTTTTCACAACGTTTAGGAAATATGCCACGATTTATATATCTAAATGATGGAAAAGTATGTGAGTGCAATGATAATGACAGCATAGATGAAGTATTAAAAAAATGTAAATTATCTACATCTTCAAGATTTATTCATCATATTGAATCAAAATCTATATATATTTTGCCTGCCTTAGCTATCACCGCCTTAGTAATTTTTGCATTTTTAAAATACTTTGTACCCTACTGCGCTGAGAAAATTGCCCAATCCTTGCCTCAAAGTATTTCTTCTCAAATAGGCTCAGGAACACTGGTAGCTATGGATAAATTCATCTTAGAACCTACCCATCTATCAAAAAATAAACAAACAAATATTCAAAATGATTTTGCAGATATGTCCCTAGGCCTCAAAGGCTTACCCCCTTTGAACCTGGAATTTCGTTTTTCAAAAAAGATTGGTGCAAATGCCTTTGCCCTGCCTGATGGAACTATTATTATGACAGACCAACTTGTTTTACTATCTCATAATAATAAAGAACTCTTATCTATCCTCGCTCATGAGATAGGACATATTAAACATCGTCATACCTTACGTATGCTTTTTCAAAATTCAGCAGTTTTTGTCATTATCACTACTATTACAGGGGACGCTACAGCTGCTTCAAGTTTGATTTCAACCTTGCCAACGATACTTATTGAAAGTTCTTTTTCTAGAGACTTAGAAGCTCAGGCAGATGATTATGCAATCTTGCTTATGAAAAGAAAAAAAATACCCCTGCATAACTTTTCAAATATCATGTCTCGTTTAAGTAAGGGTGAAAAAGGGGATAAGATTAAAGAATATTTTGCTTCACATCCTGTAACTTCTTCAAGAATTTCTAAATTTAAAGAATAAAAACTCCACACTTATTTATATTTTCTACATTAAGTGTTCCACCCATTTTTTGAGTAATTTGATCACTCATATATAAACCCATCTCAGCAAGTTAAGAAAGTATAGATATAGGGTTTAAAGCTTTTTCACTGATATGGAGAGGTTGCTCCCTCAATAATTCCGCTCAAAGAAGCCATTTTAGACGGTTGAGCAAGCATCTTTGCCTGTACTTCAATCTCTTCATCAAGATTACGCCTAAAAGTTCCTAGCTATTTACCTCTTTACAGCATTATTTTTTCATATACCAGTAAGATAGCTTAGAGTAAGTCTGCGCTTCGTTATATATTCAATGCTAGATTTAAGCTCTTGTAATAACAACTTATCTGATTTCTTCATCAGAGTATTATACTTCATTCGCTATCATTTTACATGAAATTTATATTTGGCCCTGTAGCATCACGCCGTTTTGGCACTTCCTTAGGCATAGACTTATCTCCTAATAGCAAACAATGTAATTTTGATTGTTTATATTGTGAGTTAGCCCCTGCTCCTACCGTTTCAGCTTATACAAAAGTATATTCTCCTCAAGAAATTGTGAATGAGCTAGAAATATCTTTAAAAGCACATCCTAATACTGAGGTCATTACCCTAACAGCTAATGGTGAACCTAGTTTGTACCCTCATTTAAATGAACTCATCAAAAAAATAGATTTAATCAAGGGTACGAAACAAACCCTCATTCTTACAAACTCTGCTACCTTAAGTTCTACAAACACCTATCAAAGTCTTTTAGCACTAAATCAAGTGAAACTTTCACTGGACGCCGTTAGCTTAGATGTATTTACAAAGATAGACAGACCCCATAAAGATATTGATTTAAGTAAACTTATATCAAGTCTTATATCATTTTCAAAAGAGTACAAGGGAAGGCTCTTTATTGAAGTTCTTTTTGTGAAGGGAATAAATGACACAAATGAAGAAGTCAAACAATTAAATAAGGTCTTAGAGGAAGTACAATGCGAGCGTATTGACTTAGGGACTATAGACCGACCACCTGCTTATAGTATAGAAGGTATAAGCTATCAAGAACTTTTTGAGATTTCGCATAAGTTCAATCCAGGCCTTCCCATCCACATTGCCTCAAGAAAAGATGTAAAATCAAAACCTTCAAATTATACAAATGAAGAGATTATCAATACCCTTGACAAACGCCCTCTCACCATGCTTGACGTAGAAATTTTGTTTAATATGGATTCTATAAAAAGACTTTATAGACTTATAAAAGATAAAAATGTTCTTATTAAAACTATCTCCAATATTGACTTTTATATCCCCTCTTCCAACCTATATCGAAAAAGAATTAAGTAAGTCTTTTTCTGTCTAATTGAAATTTAAGCAAATCATGTGTATAATTTCGGCCTCTTAACAGTAATGTTACTAGAAAACTTTAAATATTCCGGATTAGCTCAGCGGTAGAGTAGGTGACTGTTAATCACTTGGTCGCTGGTTCGAATCCAGCATCCGGAGCCACTCTTAAAAATAATTCCCCCTTTTGCTTCCCAAAATTTGATTATACACATGTCACCTAATCTTATTTATATCTTAGATAAAAAATAACGCCATATGATTTATAGACAAACTAAGATTCCTTATATTAGAATATGTGATTATTAATTAATGGAGATATATATGTTTGTATCAAAATCGAAATTTGAAGATCTAGAAAAAGATTATAAAAAACAAATTCAAGAATTAAACTTGCAAAATGCCCAATTAAACCAAGAGCTACAAGATATGCAGTCCCAAGCAGCAGCAGCAGCAGCTAAAAGTATGGATGCAGATAAAGATAAAATATTAAAACTCTTGCTTAAAAGTTATGATACTGGTGCTGATTTTTTACAATCAAACATTTTTGAAAACCTAACTATGCTAGGTGATATAAATGAATTAAATGCAAAAAATTCAGAAGAAGTAGAGGCCGTAGGTTCACTAACATCTAATATAGCCAGTACTATTGAGACCCTACAAGAATATTCCAACCAATTAGGTAATGATTCTAATTCACTTAATGAGAGTGTACTCTCAATTGCTGAAATAATCAACCTAATTAAAGATATCTCAGATCAAACTAACCTACTCGCACTTAATGCAGCTATTGAAGCCGCTAGAGCAGGTGAACATGGACGTGGATTTGCTGTTGTTGCTGACGAGGTTAGAAAGTTAGCCGAACGAACACAAAAAGCGACTCAAGAAGTAGAAATTAATATTAATGGCTTAAAGCAAAACTCAAATTCTATGATGGAAATTAGTAATACCTTTAGCGAAGAAACAGCTAATGTCATTGATATCTTAGATACCTTTAATGTCAATGTTGACACTGTGGCGAACAATTCTTCCATGATATGTTCTAAAACAAGGAACCTTACGAATGAAATAAATGTTAGTAGTGGAAAGATAACCCATATAAAACTTAAGGTTCAAGCCTATAAAGAGCTCTTAGATGGTGTGCCTGCGAGCATTAATACAGCTGGTGCATGTGAATTTGGACAGTGGGTTACTATGGCAGCGTCGAGCTTCTTAAAAAATAATTCTCAAGCCATTACTTCTATTACAAAACATCATCATAATGTGCACCAGGGATTACTTGATAGTCTTAAATATAATAAAGAGGGAAATGTTATTTCTGCAGCAAAATGTTTAGAAGAGGTAGAGGCTTCAAGTGATACAGGCTTTAAAGAACTTATTCTCGCTGTAAGAGACTCTAATTCTTAAGAGCTAATAGCTCATTTTTTAAGGTATTGCATATCTCATGCAATACACCTATTCTTTAATAGCGAATATTTCGTCTTCTTCAAAGACTCTTTCTTCTTTTTCTTGTACATCTTCACCCTTTTGAACCACCTCTTTTGTCATGGTCGAAGCAAGGCCTTCCATCTTGAGTTTAAGGTCAGACTTTGACGTTGCATAGGCAAAGGCTTCTGCTTGGGAAATTCTTTTATCTAAGTATAAGTCTAAAATACCTTGATCAAAACTTTGTGAACCATAAATTTCTTTACCTTCTTCAATCGCATCTTTAATTTCAACATCACGACCTTCCATAATAAGTTGTTCTATACGAGGTGTTCTAACCAGAACTTCAACGGCTGCAGTACGTTTACCATCAAGTGTTGGTATAAGACGCTGAGAGATGATTCCTTGAAGTACTGAAGACATAGTTAAACGTACACGGTTTTGTTCTTCACTTGGAAACATAGAAATTATACGGTTAATCGTTTCTTTTGCATCAAGGGTGTGAAGGGTTGAAAAAACCAGGTGACCTGTATCTGCTGCATGAAGCGCAATTTCAATGGTTTCTAAATCCCGCATTTCTCCAACAAGGATAATATCTGGGTCTTGACGAAGTGCGGCTCTTAGTGCGGAAGAGAAGTTATGAGTATCTTGTCCAATTGAGCGTTGATTAACAATACACTTTCTGTCTTTATGCACAAATTCAATAGGATCTTCAATCGTAATAATATGGCGACGTTTTTTCCAGTTTATCTCATTAATAATAGCAGCTAAGGTTGTTGATTTACCAGAACCAGTTACCCCTGTTACTAGAACAAGACCACGTTCAGCATCCGTAAATTTACGTACAACGGGAGGTAAATTAAGATCATCAATAGAAAGAATTTTTACAGGAATAACACGAAATACTGCTGAAACGCCATCCATTTGAAAAAAGATATTGACACGAAAACGTATTTTTTCATTATAAGGATAAACTAAATCCAGTTCCTTATTTTTTACGAACTCATTAAAACGTCCACGAAGTAATTCTTTTGCAAAGGTTAGGGCATCTTCTTTAGAAAGAATCTCACCTGAAAGAGGAATAATATCACCATTTATACGTGCTCTTACTACTGCATTTGACTTAATATGTAAGTCTGAACCACCCGCGTCAATCATTCTTTGTAAATACGCACGTATCTTTTTTAAGGTCTCGAAGCTTAACTGTTGAACATTTGGATTTGCTGAAGGAACTTTTCTGTCTATTATAGGTTCTGCCATGACTTACTCCAATTCTTTTAATATTTGTGAAAAAGCCTCTTTAAATTGTTCTAAGCCATCTTGTTTTAGTGTATCTAAAGATTTTTCTAAATCTATACCTGCTTGTTTTGCACTGAGTAAATATACTTCAATTTCTTCTTCATTTAAAGGAAGTTTCTCTGTCTTATCTGCGTGAGAGACAAAGGCTTCAATTGTCTCAAGAGGCGCGGTGTTAATACATGCGCTACCAATAAGTTGATCAACATAATAAGAAGGAATATAAGCATCTCCTTTAACCCCTGTGCTAGCAAAAAGGACACGACAAAAAGGAACATTCATTGTTGAAATAATATTATAAATACGAGCAGCATTATAAATACCTAATTTACCCTGTGCCAGGCCAGCTAACGCCATTTTATCATCTAATAGTCTATCTACACGTGAAACAAAAACAGAAATAACAGTGTATGTTCGAGTAGGAGCACGTTCAATACCTTTAGCAAATGCCTTTGCACACATCATGGCATCTGAAAGTGAAAAGATAAGGGTTGCATTAACATGTATACCCTGAGCACTAAGTGCTTCCATCGCTTCAAAACCTGCCGTTGTAGCAGGTACCTTTATCATCACATTTTCCCTACCAATAGTCTTATATAAACGCTCACCTTCAGCAATCGTACCCTTTGCATCATCACAAAGATTCGGATCAACTTCTATACTTACAAAACCATCATCATCCACATCATATAATGGCTTTAAAATATCTGCGGCTTTTTGGATATCCGTGATAGCTAAGGCCTCATACTTATCCTTAGCTGACCCATTAAGAGTAGACAGTTGTTCTTTATACGCAGGGGAGGTTAAAATCGCATTTTTAAAGATAGCAGGATTTGAGGTTGCCCCGTTAATAATCTTCTTTGAAATAAGTTCTTTAAACTCACCATCAAGATAGTCTCTTTCTATAAAGTCAGCCCAGAGTGAAAATTGAATGTCTTCTATATACATGTATTGCCTTAAAAGTTATTAGTTGAATTTCATTATAACTCAATGTCAGTAAATATATGTTAGAAAAATAATCAAAAGTAACTTTCACGGTATTTCAATTAGATTCATACTTTTTTACATAGTCAAAACGAGTGTTCCATTATTCTAATATAGCTTTAAATTAAAAAATTTCAAAACACTCGTACTTAAAAGTAATATAAAAATGCTAATTCCATAATATTATGCTGTATATTACCTTTTAATTTTAATTTATTTTTTATCATAGGCAAAACAAAGTATGTTTCATAATTATAGTTTGCATCCTTTGTTGTATATGCAAGAGGAATATCAAAATCAATTCCTAAGTGAATATCACCTATCCAGTAACTAATCCCCGCAAGAAGATCAACTCCAATATTAAGTTCACTCGGATACATTGATGTTTGTATCATACCATACCCCATAAAATCTAGTGTTCCGGTAGCACCACCAACTGCAAGTTGCACGACATCATGTAGTTTAGTATCATCAAGTCTTCTATCCGCGCCAGTACGTAGTTTCCATGAAGGAGTACTATAAAAATCGAAACGTTTAGTAATAGATTCAATATTAAAAAAATCAAATTTTTCAAGCTGGCTCGTTCCGGCAATATGATTAATTTCAAACGACAAGAATTCCAAAGTTGATTCATTTATTTTTGATGTATGATCGTCTATACGATTAAACAAAATTGGCTTTATTCCAAAACTAATACCTTCACTTGTTTTAGTGCTAACATATCCCAATTCTAGCTTTGAACTTTCGCTTCGCTCTGGTTCACCTAAATAACGTTCTTTTGGTGGAGTATAGTGCAACTTTTTAACAGAATTATAATCATTTTTCACTATGTTAAATTTTTTAAACATCATGTCGTAATAGCCATTCATCATATAAGCAAGTGTACTTTTACTTTTATCATCCTATTACAAAAGGAACAATAATATCGTTTGTTTTACTAAATCATGCCAGATTGATAAATGAGATTGAATTTGGCAGTGGTGATTATGTAGTTAGTCTTAGTACACAAACTAATGTAGATATTACTTCGATGCAAAAACTCCTTATGTTACATAGTGATCCTTATCAATTTGCGAAAGCATTAATTAGATATAAGTAAATTTATGTTCTATATAAAGCTCTTATTTCTACTACTCGTCTCTATCTCTCTTTATGCTCTACCCCCTGAAAAAATAAATAAAATTTCAAGTGATGCTTACTGGCACACACTACTACACCTTCGAACTGAAAATATTAGTGATATTTCTGATCCAGATTTTTTTTTATCTGAGAAACTATCTGCTAAAAATGAATTAATAGCAACGTTAGATGCTTTAAATGAGGAGAATCGTAATGAGACTATTTGTCGTTTTCCTGCTCGATATCGTTATCTAAGTGTACAACTTTCCTTAGGGCTTTCATTTTCTCATTGTGAAAATTTTCAGAAGTTTCTACAAGACTCCCGTGGGGACAGTGTCAGTATTGGATTCGCTTCACCTTACCTTGATTCACCTATGAGTTACTTTGGACACTCTTTTATTAAGATTAATAAATTAGATAATATCTACTTTTCGCAAACTATCAGTTTTGCAGCTGAGGTTCCAAAAGATACTGGGTTCTTCACATTATTGTATAAAGGTATTACTGGAGGGTTTACAGGAAGATATATTGCTTCACCTTATTTTAAATTACATGAAAATTATAGTATGATTGAACAGCGAAGCCTTACTGAATATTATCTTCAACTTACGGATGAAGAGATAGAACGACTGCTTTGGCATATTTATGAGATATATGATATGGATGTGAAATATAAGTTTTTTAATGAAAACTGCGC